>JAPOLP010000429.1 GCA_029977045.1 Planctomycetota bacterium | reverse complement strand
GAGTTCGCGCCCAGAACGAGATTGACGGAATATCGGAATCGACTGATTGTCCGCTCATGGCAACGCGAGGCGCGTCGTTTGCTCTCGCACGAGCGATGTCACGATCAATTCTGGTGCTTGCCAGCCGATTGCAGTTCTCTGCGACGGCTCGAACAGCGAGGCTGGCTGTTTGTCGCCGGTCTCGCGAGGTGCCTGTTTGCCTGGAAAGCCAACCACAATGCCGAAGGATGAGGCACTCAGTGCCGCTGCGGACGCGAGCGTCAGTCCTGCGCTGACATTTTCCGACTACAAAGGCGAAGTCTTCTACGACGAGTACTTCGACAAGTCGGGGCAGCCACGCAGCGGCGTGCGTGCGCTTGTCGAGCGGATCAACTCGCTACCGCCGGGCGACCTGCTCGGACGCCAGCAGGCGATCGAGCGGGCATTGATGCGGATGGGGATCACGTTCGCGGTTTACGGCGACCAGCAGGGCAGTGAAAAGATCTTTCCGTTCGACATCGTGCCACGGATTGTTTCCCCGTTTGAATGGGGGCATGTCGAGGCCGGGCTGAAGCAGCGGATCAAGGCACTCAATCTCTTCATCAACGACATCTATCACGATCAGGAGATCATCAACGACGGCGTCGTTCCGCGTAGCCTGCTGGAGGACGCGACGTCTTACAGGCCTGAGTGTCACGGGCTGAATCCGCCGCGCGGCGTCTGGTGCCACATCACCGGGACCGACCTCATTCGTCACAGCGACGGCGCGATCTATGTCCTCGAAGACAACCTGCGTTGTCCGTCCGGCGTGTCGTACGTGCTGCAGAACCGGCAGGTGATGAAACGCAGTTTTCCGCACATCTTCGCGGAGATGCAGGTCCGCCCGGTCGTCGATTATCCGATCCGTCTGTACGAAACGCTGCGGTCGCTGGCTCCGGACACATCCAGTCCGAACGTCGTGGTACTGACGCCCGGCATGTACAACTCGGCGTACTACGAGCACTCGTTCCTGGCCCAGCAGATGGGGGTCGAGCTGGTCGAGGGCCGTGACCTGATCGTCAAGGACGGCTTCGTCTACATGCGAACCACCCGCGGCCACGAACGAGTGCACGTGATTTATCGCCGGATCGACGATGACTTCATTGACCCGCTGTGCTTCCGCAAAGACTCAGTGCTGGGCGTGCCGGGCCTGATGGATGCCTACCGGAACGGTCGCGTCGCTCTGGCGAATGCTCCAGGCACCGGGGTGGCGGACGACAAAGTCATCTACGCTTTCGTACCCGAGATGATCCGCTACTACCTCGACGAGGAACCGATTCTGCCGAACGTGCCGACGTACATCTGCGACCGTGAGGAAGACCGGAAATTCGTGCTCGATCGCCTGGACGAACTGGTCGTCAAACCCTCAAACGAGTCCGGCGGCTACGGAATGCTGGTCGGTCCGCATTCAACCGCCGAGCAGCAGGCGGAGTTCGCGGAACGCATTAAGAAGAACCCCCGCAACTACATCGCTCAACCAACACTGGCGCTGTCCCGCGTTCCGACAATTGTCGACGGCCACTTCGAGGGCCGGCATGTCGACCTGCGGCCTTACATTCTCTATGGAGAGGATCTCTGGGTGCTGCCTGGCGGGCTGACGCGAGTCGCACTCCGCAAAGGATCGCTGGTGGTGAACTCGTCGCAGGGTGGCGGCAGCAAGGATACCTGGGTCATCGCGGCTGACCAGTCGCAGCTTCAGACGCAGACGTCAGACGATCTCGGTCAGGTACAGACGCAGATGCAGACGCAGAAACAGATACAGGCGGGAAGTCAGGGATGAGGTGGATGGGAAGTTCACGATTGTCTGCCATTGTCTGGTGCGGCCAGTGCCGCGAGGTGAATTGAGATGCTCAGCCGTGTAGCCGATTCGGTGTTGTGGATGGCTCGTTATGTCGAGCGGGCTGAAAACCTGGCACGCTTTATCGACGTCACGCTGAACCTGCAGATCGACCTGCCCCACGCGGGCGGCGAACAGTGGGCTCCGTTGATCAGCGCGACCGGCGACCAGAAGGCTTTCAAGGAACGTCACGGCGAGATCGCCACCGATCGCAACGTTATTGATTTTCTGACGTTTGATCGCGAGAACCCAAGTTCGATCATCTCTGTGCTGCGGGCCGCTCGCGAAAACGCCCGCTCGATCCGCGAGACGATCTCCTCGGAGACCTGGGAGCAGTTGAACGCGTTTTACCACTTTGTCCGGGATGCTGATCCGGATGAAGTCCGCCGATCACCCGGTGAGTTCTTTCACGCCGTCAAGAATCACAGCCACCTCTTTAACGGTGTGACTGACGGAACCATGTCGCACGGCGAGGGCTGGCACTTTCTGAACGTGGGCCGGCGGCTTGAACGAGCAGACAAGACGTCTCGAATTCTCGACGTCAAATACTTCACGTTGCTGCCCCATGTCAGCGACGTTGGTGGGCCGGTCGACGATCTGCAGTGGTCGGCGGTTCTGCGGTCGGTCAGCGGGTTCGAGATGTTCCGCAAGCGGTATCACCTGATTACTGTCGAGCGTGTCGTTGACTTTCTGATTCTCGACCGACAGTTTCCGCGAGCGATCCAGCACTGCCTGATTCAGGCCAACGCTTCGCTACACAAGATCTCGGGGTCTTCAACGGGCGGTTTTGTTAACCTGGCCGAGCAGCGACTCGGACGCCTGCAGTCCGATCTCGCCTACCGCGACGTGCGGTCGATCATCGACCAGGGTCTGCATGAATTCGTCGACTCGCTGCAGACACAGCTCAACCAGGTTGGCGACGCAATCACCGAGACGTTCTTCGATCCGCTGCCCACCGCCTGACTCCTGACGGCCACTCATGACGATCCGCATCGCGCTCAACCACCAGACCAGCTATCAGTACGACCGTCTTGTTACTCTGGGGCCGCAGCTTGTTCGCCTCCGACCGGCTCCGCACTGCCGCACGCCAATCAACAGCTACTCGCTGAAGATCACGCCGGAAAAGCACTTCATCAACTGGCAGCAGGATCCGCACGGCAACTGGCAGGCTCGGCTCGTCTTTCCGGAGAAGACCCGCGAGTTCAAGGTCGAGGTTGACGTCATCGCCGAGATGACGGTCATCAATCCGTTCGACTTCTTCGTCGAAGAACACGCCGAGACGGTTCCGTTCGAGTACGAGAAGTCGCAGAAGCACGAGCTGCAGTCGTTTCTCGAAAAGCTGCCCGCCGGACCGAAGCTGGCCGCCTTCCTCGATTCGATCGATCGATCTGAGAAGCACACGGTGACGTTTCTGGTCGGTCTGAATCAGCAACTCGAACAGCTCATTGACTACACGATCCGGATGGAGCCCGGCGTTCAGACGCCCGAGGAGACGCTCGAACTCAAACGCGGTTCCTGTCGCGACTCCGCCTGGCTGCTCGTCCAGATTCTGCGGCATCTGGGCCTGGCAGCAAGGTTCGTCTCCGGCTACCTCGTGCAGCTTGCTCCGGATGTCAAATCGCTTGACGGCCCGTCGGGCACCGAGGTCGACTTCACCGATCTGCACGCCTGGACCGAGGTCTTTCTGCCCGGAGCCGGCTGGGTCGGACTCGACCCGACGTCAGGGCTGCTCGCTGGAGAAGGGCACATTCCGCTGGCGTGTACTCCCGAGCCGACAACAGCAGCCCCGATCAGCGGTGGCGTCGACGAGTGTGAGTGCGAATTCGCGTTCGACATGAGCGTGACCCGGTTTCACGAAGACCCACGCGTCACGAAGCCGTACACCGACGAGCAGTGGCGGGCGATCGACCGGCTCGGGGCAGTTGTTGACGAGCGACTGGCTGCTGGCGATGTGCGGCTGACGATGGGTGGCGAACCGACGTTCGTTTCGATCGACGATATGGATGGTCCCGAATGGAACTCGGAAGCCGTGGGGCCGAACAAGCGACGCCTGTCTGGCGAGTTAGTGGCCCGGCTGCGGGACCGGTTTGCTGCCGGTGGTCTGCTGCACTTCGGACGGGGCAAGTGGTATCCGGGCGAGTCGCTGCCGCGCTGGGCGATGACCGTCTACTGGCGAAAGGACGGCTACCCGATCTGGCATAACCCGGCTCTGATCGCTGATGAGACTCACGATTACGGCTTTGGTCCCGAACATGCCGAGAAGTTCTGTCAGCATCTGGCGAGCGTCCTGGGCGTCAAGGCGGACTGGATCGTGCCTGCCTTCGAGGACGTCTTCTACTACCTGTGGAAAGAGCAGCGGCTGCCGCCGAACGTCGATCCGCGTGATCCGAAGCTGAAGGACCCGGAAGAACGGGCGCGGCTGACTCGCATCTTTGAGAACGGAGTCAATGCCCCGATCGGAGTTGTCATGCCGCTGCAGAGGCAGTGGTGGCAGGGCCGCCGCGTCTGGGCAACCGGTCCGTGGCCGGTCCGGGCCGATCGAATGTTTCTGCTGCCCGGCGATTCGCCGCTCGGTCTGCGTCTGCCGCTCGACTCGCTTCCGTACCTGCCCGCCGCGCAGCAACCGTTCTTTGCTGAAGCGGACCCGACCGTCAGACGTGGCGATCTGCCGAAGTTTCACCAGGCGTCAATCGCCGGCCATCCGGACGCCGCGGCACTGCAGGGGATCTCCGAGCAGTTACTACCGGTCGATGTCGAGGATGATTCCGATGACCACGATGACGAACGCGAGGGCGGCGTCGCCAGCAATGTGCGGACGGCACTGTGCGTCGAGCCGCGCGGCGGGCGGCTGCACGTGTTTATGCCGCCGTGCGAATCTGCCGACGACTATGTCGAGCTGATCGCCGCGATCGAGCGAACGTGCGCCGATCTGAAAATGCCGGTGATCGTCGAAGGCTACCTGCCGCCTGCTGATGACCGCCTGAATCAGATCAAAGTGACGCCCGACCCCGGCGTCATTGAGGTCAATGTTCAACCAGCGACGTCCTGGGAAGAACTCGTTGACATCACGACGACGCTGTATGAGGAAGCTCGGCTGACGAGACTCGGCACCGAAAAGTACGACCTGGATGGCGAGCACACCGGGACGGGCGGTGGCAATCACATGGTGCTGGGGGCTTCGAGTCCGCTCGACAGTCCGTTCCTGCGGCGGCCGGACCTGCTGCGGAGCATGGTCGGGTACTGGAACAACCACCCATCGCTGTCGTACCTCTTCAGCGGTAAGTTTGTCGGTCCGACCAGCCAGGCTCCGCGAGTCGACGAGGGCAGGGCGGATGCGATGTACGAAATGCAGATCGCGTTCTCGCTTGTTCCCGAGCGGTCCGCTCCGGGCATCCCGCCGTGGCTCGTCGACCGCATCTTCCGGAACCTGCTGGTCGACCTGACCGGGAACACGCACCGGGCCGAGTTCTGCATCGACAAGCTGTACTCGCCGGATTCGTCGACCGGGCGACTTGGCCTTGTCGAACTGCGTGGCTTCGAGATGCCGCCGCACGCGCAGATGAGTCTCGCCCAGCAGCTTCTGCTTCGTGGTCTGGTCGCGAAGTTCTGGGACCGTCCCTACGAGAAGCCGCTCAGCCGCTGGGGCACGCGCCTGCACGACGATTTCATGCTGCCGCATTTCGTGTGGCAGGACTTCAACGACGTGCTGTCGGATCT
>JAPOLP010000335.1 GCA_029977045.1 Planctomycetota bacterium | reverse complement strand
CTTCGGGCTTGTTCCAGCCGTGAGCCAGGCTGTGCAACGACCCCTTAAAGCCTTCGTGCTGCGGGAACTTGCCGGCTTTCGAGGATGCGTCGGCCATGTTCGTGACCTGGTACGTCGCGACTCGCGTCGAATCCGTGCGGAAGGCCAGGTAGATCAGGTCGTACATCGTCTGCATGAAGTTCAGCGGTGCCTGGTCGTCGGAGTCTAGATGCAGCATGTCGCGTTCTTCGTCGCGGAGTTCCGGTCGCGGAATCTCCAGCCAGCGCTGCGAACGCTCGACTCGCTGCTCGATCTGACGGACGGACGCGAGGTACTCGTCGAACTTGTCCTGGTCCTGCTTGCCAAGCTTGCGCCGCAGCGATCGCGAGTCTTCCAGAACTCGGTCGAGCATTCCCGAGGTACTCGTCAGCTGGCGACGTTTGCGGAGCAGATCCGCGTCACCGGCCCCGAAGAAGCGATCAAAGATCTGCTGCGGCTGGTTGAGCGACGGGATCGGTCGGCCTTTGTCGTTGTAGGACAGAGTGCTCGATCGCGTCGGCTCGCCGACGCCGCCGTCGGTCGAGAGAACCAGTGACGGGAAGCGCGTCTGATCGGCCACGGACTGAGCGATAACCTGATCGACGGACATTGTGTTGCGGAGATAGCCGCCGGTGATCAGGGCTCCGGTCAGAAACGTGTCACCGGTATCGTGGCCGCCCATCGTCCGCCCGTGTGGGTGCGAGAGACCGCCGAGCACGGTGACGTTCTCGCGGTGTCGTTCGAGCGGCTTCAAGCTTTCGTTGAACTGAAAGTCGCGGCCCTCGCCGTTCGGGAACCAGCGCCACTTGGCGTCTTCGCCGTCCTCGGCAGGCAGGCTGACTCCGAATCCGAAGTACATCGCGCAGAAACGCTTGGGGCGGCTCAGCTTCGTGGCGGCTTCGCTGCTGGCCATGCATTCGAGCCAGGGGAGTCCAAGCGAAACGCCGGTGCCCAGCAGAAACGTGCGGCGGTCAAGATGCCAGGATTTCGCAGCCATGATGTCTGAACTCCGCGGTGGCAACCTTCGGAAGGGTGGTCTCGGGGTGAGTTACTTTGTTTGAAACGGTTCGCTGGCGACGATCGCATGAATGAGGGGGCGTAGACGGTAACCGTTTTCCGCGAATTCGTGCGACAGTTCCTCAACCACCGCCTGATCAGCCAGTTCCAGTCGCCGCCCCAGAGCATACGTCAGGAGCCGCGAGACCAGTGACCGGACGAAATCGTCTTTGCGTTTCGTGAGCAGGTAGTCGCGCAGCGAATCGACGCCGTCGAGTTCGTGACCGTTGGGGAGTGTGTCCGCCGCGTTGACCGGCAGCGTCTCAAAGTTCCTGCCGTTCTGCCGGCGGATATCAGTTCGCCAGCGACCGATCGCGTCGAAGTTCTCTAACGCGATTCCCCAGGGATCGATGCCGCGATGGCAGTTGGCACAGGCTTCCGTGCCGCGATGAATCACAAGTTGCTCACGGATCGAGAGCTTCAGGAACTGCGGATCCGCTTTGTCGAGCTCCGGCACGTTGGGCGGCGGAGTCGCGGGCGGATCATCGAGCAGCCGATCGCGAATCCATACGGCGCGACGGACGGCGTGCGAGTCCTCGCCGGTCGAACCACTCAGCAGGATGCTCGCCTGACCCAGCAGGCCGCCGCGATGCTGCTCGGGCGGCAGCTTGACCGGTCGAAACTCGCGACCATGCACGCCATCGATTCCGTAATGGCGGGCGAGTCGTTCGTTGAGCATCGAGAAGTCTGACGAAAGCAGATTGATCGCGCTCAGGTCTTCGCGCAGCAGATGTCCGAAGAAACGTTGCGTCTCGGCCCGCATGTCGTCCTTGAGCGTGTCGTCAAAGCCGGGGTAGTAATCGCGGCTGATCGCGACACTGTCGACGACGTCCAAATGCAGCCACTGGCTGGTGAACTGATCGATAAAACGCTGCAACCGGGAATCGTCGAGCAGCCGGTCGACCTGCTCGTTCAGTGTTTCCGCGTGACGCAGCGAGTCCTTCGCGGCGAGTTCGTACAGCGACTCGTCCGGCATTGTGCTCCACAGAAAGTAAGACAGCCGCGATGCCAGTTCGCTGTCGGTGATCGAACGGTCGCCTTCGTCTGCATTGCCGGTTTCGACGAGGTACAGAAAGTCCGGCTGGATCAGCACCATCGCCAGCGTCTCGCGAATCGCGTCCTCAAACGTCGGGAACTCCGGGCGAATCGATGCAAAGAAGTCTGTCAGGCGGGCGACTTCGGCCTCAGTGACGGGCCGACGAAATGCTCGCGGCATGAAACCCTGCAGGACGGCTTTGACATAGGCTGTCTCGTCTGATTGCTGCAGTTCCGAGTCGAAGAGGATTCGGCGATGCAGTACCGGCGGCCATTGCTCAAAGACCGGAGCCGTAAAGTCGACGGACTTGATCTGCAGCGTCGGCAGATCGGGCTCGACCGGGTAGACCGCAACTCGCTTCTTGTCCTTTTTATCTTTTTCAGCTCGTGGCAGCGGCGAGCCGTCGTCGTAGGTGTTTCGCAGGCGGACGACCAGGCCGGGAAACTTGCCCTGGCCACGCACCGGCAGCGGATGGTTCTCCATGCGACCACGAAACTCGAGTGTCTGTTCGGCACCGCTGGCGATTTCAACGGTCTCGACAGTTCGGAACAGGATCTTCGTGTCGGGACGGTAGCCCACCGAGACTTCCAGCAGCGGGAAGCCCTTATCGGGTTTGATGTCCGCAGTCAGCGTCACTCGAATCCGGAACTCGCCTTCCTGGGGATAGTCGTCGATCATTGTGCCGAGAAACGACTGTCGCCGACCAAGCTGATTCGAGCGTTCAACTTCGCCCAGCCAGCCTTTGACGTTGCTCTCCGTGAACGTGTACTCGTAAACGCGTGGAGCCGGGCCGCTGACGATGATGCGTTCGAGTGCCCGGCGAACTATGTCGAGGTAGTACTCAAGCTGCAGCGCCGACATCTGCAGCGACTGACCGTTGTTCGTGAAGCCGTCCGGCGAGGCACTGTCTGGCGGCAGGTCGCGGACGTAGTCCATGTCGAGCCCCAGCAGGTCGGTCATTGTGTTCTGGTACTCGACCCGGTTCAGTCGCCGCATGACGACTCGCCCGCTGGACTTCCGCTGAGCCTCTATGGCGGCCTCGATCTGCGGAGTCAGCCACGATGTCAGTGTCCGGCGTTCCTCGACCGTGAGCTGCGGTTCGTCTTCCGGCGGCATCTCGCCGCGATTGACCGAGTTGAGTACCGCGTTCCAGTTCTCGGCTGCCCGGCGATCGTTGATCGAATCCGTCGAAAGGTTGTCGAGTCGAATATCTGAGTTCTGCTCTTCCGGGCCGTGACATCGGATGCAGCGTGACTGCAGCACAGGGAGCACTTCTCGCTGGAAGTCAGGCAGCGTCGTCCGTTCTTCAGCAGCGGTCGTAGCAACGCTGAGCAGAGACAGAAGAATCAGGAGCAGGGAGCGAACGCGGGAGGGCATGACGGACAGTCCGGGGCGTGATGCGGCAACTTTGTCGTGGCAGGCGGGATGTTCGGCGAGGACTGCAGTATGCCAGCTTTGACGCTTCAGATCAGCCTCGGACGATGTGTCGGCGGCCCATTCGATGGATTGTCAAGAACGGGGATGACGTCCACCTGCGGTCTCGCGGAACGGAATTCCGGCGTCAGGCCGGCATTCGGCACTTCTCGTCGTTGACCTCATCGTCGAGAACTCATCGTGTTCAGTGGCAGGCAGATCGATTGACCTGCGAACCGAAGTAGAAAAGGCACTTTTCCGCGAGACCGACACCATGTCTGACACAGCCACGGCCGCTCCGATCATTACCGTCCAGCAGCACATCCTTCAGGAACAGAAGAAGTTTCCCGGTGCATCCGGTGAGTTTTCGTGGCTGCTCTCCGGAATCACGATGGCCACGAAGCTGATCCAAGCAAAAGTCCGTCGAGCCGGGCTGATCGACATTCTCGGCGAGCAAGGCGACGTCAACGTTCAGGGCGAGGTTCAGCAGAAGCTGGACGTCTACTCGAACGAGGTATTGGTGCACTGCCTGAGCGCCCGAGAGACCATTGGCGTGCTGGCCTCCGAAGAAAACGAGAAACCGCTGCTGGTCCATAAGGGATCGGAGAACGCGAACTATGCGGTCGTTTTCGACCCGCTGGATGGCTCATCGAATATCGACGTCAACGTCAGCGTCGGGACCACGTTCTCGATTCTGCGGCGTCCAGCCGGTGCGAGCCTCGACGATCCCGAGCAGTGGGTACTGCAGCCGGGCAGCGAACAGATTGCGGCAGGTTACGTCGTCTATGGCTCGTCGACGATCCTCGTTTACAGCGTCGGAAACGGGGTCCACGGTTTCACGCTCGATCCCGCCGTCGGAGCGTACATCCTCAGTCATCCGAACATGCGAATGCCCGAGCAGGGCAAGTACTACTCGGTCAACGAGGCGTACTGCGACACGTTCCCGCCGGCGTACAATGAGTACCTGCAGAACCTGCGGGACGGATCGCTGGGCCACAAATACGCGTCACGTTACATCGGTTCGATGGTCGCCGACTTCCACCGCACGCTGCTCAAGGGCGGCGTCTTTCTGTATCCGCCGACCGCGACAAACCCGGAAGGCAAACTGCGACTGCTTTACGAGGCCAACCCGGTCGCGTTTCTCGCCGAACAGGCCGGCGGCAAGGCCCTCGACGGTAAGCGACCGATCCTCGACATCGCGCCGGACAGCATTCACCAGCGAACCCCGCTGGTTGTCGGCAGCCAGGTCGAGATGGAAGAGTTCGAACGGCTGCTTGCGGCCCGGTCGTAAGCAGGACGTTGGCGAGGCTTCGGTACCAGGGCCGCTCGAACTCTTCATCGAACCCAACGATCCAACTTCGTCGAGCCGAACGTTCAAGGCTAATCGAGAACTCCGACAACCTGACCGTCGTCCCGTGGAACGAACTGTTCGTCTGCGAAGACCGAGGCTCCAAACCCGGCGGCATCATCGGCGTCACCCCGGAGGGTGGCCCCTTCGTCTTCGCCGCCTGCCACCTGAAATCCGAACTCGCCGGCGCCACCGCTCACGCCGGTCGGGCCTACACCGTCGCGCGAGCGTTCACGACCGTTGAAACCGCCTGGAGCATGGGAGAAGCCGGCGTCAACTTCTACCAGGGAGATGCCGGCCTCGGCGACGCTCTCGCTTTCGCACCTGGTGCCGGTTACATCGCCGGACGTCTCAGCGACGGACTGGGCCTCTTTAAGTGTTTTGTCGGCGACACGCAGGTCGTCATTCGCGAAGCTGACTCAACTCCGATTGTCGCAGCGATGCCCGCGGCGCCGTCTGCGAAAGTTGGTTCTACCGATGAGTCCGGCGTCTGGCTGGCCGCAGCGATGGTTCCAATTGGAATCGCTGGATCGCGTGTGCTGAGGCGGCGGAAACGCAGGCGGGATTCAGACGACGCTGCCGACGGCGATTTCAGCAACTTGGACGGAATCAACCGCGACGCTATTGATGTTAACCGCTGCCTGGAACTTCATTCTCAGGCGTGTCCAGCCCATCCTGCGGAGGACTTCGACGTGGAAGACAACACGCTTGCCGATCTGCACGACCAGGCATTCTGCAGTCTGGACAACGGAGCGCTGGATAATCTCGTCTGTTCCGAAACCGAACCGCGAACGCGCCCCATCACAGAGCCTGTGGTGAGTCCGCGGCGACCGTCCCGTCGCCGTTCGCGCACTCTATTCGGAGGATCGAACCTGCTGGCGACTGCCTGGCTACTGGGCTGCCTGTTGCTGGGGGGGATGTTCTTCCTGGGACAGTCGGATTCGTCGGCGATCTCCCCTCAGGCAGTGGCGTCACCAGCGGCAGCCTTGCCGATCGACGCAACACTTTCCGATCAGAAATACGTCACTCGGTCGATCCGTGAGATCCGAATCGGCGACCGTGTGCTGGCACATAACCCGGAAGTAACCGAAACCGAACGTGCCGAAGCCGTCGAGCCGGATGCCACCTGGCGCCATGTCCGGCTGGAAATGGACAAGCCGGACGGTAGCAAGGTCCGAATTCAACTGTTGCGTCCCCGTTCCTGGCTGACTGCTCAGGCCGCGTCGATCGGCAGCACGATTCAGCTTGATCTGGAGGAAATGGGAGCGTCCGGCCCGGCACGCGTGACAGAGGTCACCAGTTGTCCTCCGCTGGCGTCAGGCCCCGGAGAAGTCGTGACCGGCACATTCGCTCATTCAGCGGGCAACGTGATCGACCTGTCCGTCGAAGGCCTGGAGCAGCCAATCGGCACGACAGACAACCACCCGTTCTGGAGCGAGGACCGCCAGGAATTCGTCCCGGCTGGAGAGCTACGGATTGGCGAGCGTCTGAGAACCGAAGACGGCCAGCTCCTCGCCGTCACCGCCAGCACACCTCGGGCTTGAGGCTCGAGCACCAAGCGCAAAGCGCCGGTCAAATTTTGCGGGCCATCGGCTTCAAGGGAAGTCGCCGGGCGCATCG
>JAPOLP010000484.1 GCA_029977045.1 Planctomycetota bacterium | reverse complement strand
CGGCTGGCGAAGATCGTCAACCTCGCCGACGACCTGGCGATCGCGCTGCGCGTGCCGTCCGTCCGCGTTGTCGCGCCGATCCCCGGCAAGAACACCGTCGGCGTCGAAGTGCCGAACGAGAAGCAGGTCATGGTCCGGCTGAAGGAGCTGATTCAGTCCTCGCCTCGCGATGTTGACAGCAAACGCATTCCGCTGTTTCTCGGCAAGGATGTCAGCGGTCGGCCGCTCGCGATCGACATGGCGAAGATGCCGCACCTGCTGATCGCCGGCCGAACCGGTACTGGCAAGAGTGTCTGCCTCAACACGCTGATCCTGTCGATCTTGGCGACGCGAACCCCGGATGACGTGCGGATGCTGATGATCGATCCGAAGATGGTCGAGCTGAGTCCGTACAAGCGGATTCCGCATCTGATGCACCCGGTCATCACGGACATGAAGAAGGCCGAGGCCGTTCTGGCGTGGGCGGTCGACAAGATGGAAGAGCGGTACGACCTGCTGGCCCGCTGCGGCGTCCGGCATCTCGACAGCTACAACAAAATGGATCATGGATCGCGGCTGGAACGCATGGGCGTCGATCTGGCATCGGACGAGGCGACTCAGATTCCCGAGAAGATGCCGTACATCGTCATCATCGCCGACGAAATGGCCGACATGATGATGACCTCGGGCAAGGACGTTGAGGGACACATCATCCGTCTCGCCCAGAAGTCGCGAGCCGTCGGTATCCACCTGGTCCTGGCAACTCAGAAGCCGACCGTCGACGTCATCACGGGCCTGATCAAGTCGAACCTGCCGGCGAGGATCTCGTTCCAGGTTGCCAGCCGCACGGACAGTCGCGTTGTGCTCGACGAAGGCGGCGCCGACAAACTGCTGGGCAACGGCGACATGCTGTTCCTCGCGCCCGGCACCAGCAATCTGACTCGTGCCCAAGGGACGTTCGTCAGCGACGAGGAGGTGAACTCCGTCATCGACTTCTTCGCTCAGTACGAACCCGAATACAGCGACGAACTGGCCCGCATCAGCACTGCAGGCGGCGGCGCGACCAACGCGTCCGCTCTGAAGGAACGCGACGAGCTGTACGAGCAGGCGATCGACGTCATCGTCCGCGAAGGCCGCGGCAGCGTCTCTCTGCTGCAGCGAGCGTTAGGCATCGGCTATGGCCGCGGCGCCCGTCTGATCGACTTCATGGCCGAAGACGGCATCGTCGGCGACTACAACGGCTCCCAGGCCAGAGAAGTCCTCTTCACACCCGAGCAATGGGAAGCCTTCAAAGCGGGCTCGCTCGAAGATGCTACCGCCGATGATCCGGCGTTTGCCTGAATAGACGCAGAGTTCGCAGCAACGCCGGGCTTAAAGAGCACCTGGTCGTGGCACGCCAACAACGCATCTGCTCATTCGACTGTCGCCGAGAGTTGCGCGTACTTCTTCTGGTACTTCCGGTAGAGCTGCAGGTGGCGGCTCGTGAGATCGACTGAGCGGCCCTGAACCCAGGCGGCGGTGACGTTGGATGGAGTTTCCAGTGGGTCGCCGGTTGTGACGAACAGCGTGGCGTCTTTTCCCTGCTCCAGCGAGCCGACTCGTTTGGCGACGCCGAGGATTTCCGCTGGTGAAAGCGTGATTGATCGCAGGGCGACGTCGTGCGGCAGGCCGTAGGCGACGGCCACGGCGGCGTGGTACGGCAGGTTTCTCGAGTTCCAGGTGCGAGTTGTTTCTCCGCCGGAGATGCAGAAACGGACGCCGGCCTCGTGCAGCCGGGCGGCCAGCGCGTAACCGGAATCGAAGTCGTCGCTGCGGCGGCGTGGCAGGCGATAAGTGGCGGCGATGATCACCGGGACGTCGTGCTTCTTGAGCAATTCGGCACACAACGGAGCGTCGTAGCCGCCGTGAATGATCAGCCGCAGCTTCTGCTCAACGGCAAACGAAACAGCCGACTGAATCACGGCCAGTGAGTCCGCGTGAACGAGTAGCGGCATCTTCCGTGAGAGGACCGGCTGCAGAGATTCGAGCCGCAGGTCAGTTGGTTGTGTGTCAGCGTTCTGCTTGCGAGCCGCTGCGTAAGCTCGTGCTTCGTCGAGCAGTGTTCTCAGCCGCTCGACCGTGTCGGACTCGGTCGCTGCCTGTCCTTTTTCGAGTTCGTGCGGCACCGACGGCCAGTTGACGACCATCGCAGCACCGGCTTTCAGAGTCAGGTCCTCGTAAGTCCATCCGTCGAGCTGCAGCACGGCAGCCTGGCCGGCGATCAGGCCACTCGACGGTTCCGTCAGAGCGAGCAGCACACCGTTGGCTCGCGTCACCGGGATCATTTCTGTGTCCGGATTCACCGAGACGTGAGCCTTCACGTTCGGATTCAGCGTGCCGACTTCGGAACGATCGTCCGATGCTCGAACGGCACTGACTTCTGTCAGGCCAAGTTGCGAGTGGGACTCAAACAGTCCCGGGTAGACACGTTTGCCCCGGCAGTTGATCTGTTTCGCGTCGGCAGGGATCTCAACTTCGTCAGCAGTTCCGACGGCGACGATGCGTCCCTTGTCGAAGACGACGATTCCGTTTTCGATCGGCTGTGCGGAGACCGGAAAGACCGTGCCACCGACCAGTGCGATCGGTTGCTGCTGGGGAGCGCCGGGAATGGCGTCGGATGCGGCCAACGATGATGGAGAGCAGACGGCGAACGCTCCCAGACCGACAAGAACAGCAACTCGGATCAGAGACATGGATCGTCTTCCGTAAGACAAACGGGAAGTAGCGGAAGGGCGCAAGCCCTCCGGCTGCGATTTTGGCGAATGAACACACGCAGAGGCTGCGTCATCCGAGGTGATGCGTCTTTCCGGATCGGCAGACGCAACCAGGTGCGAAGGGCCGGAGGGCTTGCGCCCTTCCGCTACCTTGCAGACTGAGCATTCGGCTTTGTGAGATCGGTTACTCATGGTCGTGCTCCCCGTGATCGTGGCCGTGGCAGAATTCGTCTTCGCGGGGCCAGAGGCTCGCGGGGTCGACGGTTTCCTCGCCGGGCTTCAGCATTGGCTCACCTGAGTCGAGGATCTTCTGGATCAGCGTTGTGCGGATTTTCCGGTTCTCGGCCCGCAACGCTGCGTCAGTGTCGCGGCTGAAGTAGAGCTGACCGTCGATCCAGGTCTGCTCGCAGCGAGACATCGTCGAAAGCGGCGAGCCCGACCAGACGACCAGGTCCGCATCCTTGCCCGGCTCGATCGATCCGACGTACTTGTCGATGCGCAGCTGCCGGGCCGGGTTGAGCGTCACGAACTTCAGGGCTTCTTCTGGTTTGACGCCGCCGTACTTGACGGCCTTGGCGGCTTCGTGGTTGAGATGTCGGGCGAGTTCGCGGTCGTCGGAGTTGAAGGAGACCACGACGCCCGCGTTGTGCATCAGTGCTCCGGCGTAGGGAATCGCGTCGTAAACCTCGAACTTGTAGGCCCACCAGTCGGAAAATGCCGAGGCCATCGCGCCATGCTTCGCCATCGCGTCGGCGACCTTGTAGCCCTCCAGGATGTGCTGGAACGTGCCGATCGTGATGCCGAACTCGTCGCAGATGCGGATCAGCGCGAGAATCTCGTCCTGACGGTAGCTGTGACAGTGCACCCAGCGTTTGCCGTCGAGGATTTCGACGATGGCGTCGAGTTCCAGGTCGCGGCGTGGCGGAAGTCCTTGCGGATTGGCGGCCCACTGATCACGACGCTGACGGTACTCGATCGCGGCCCGGAACTCGTCGCGGAAAATCTGCTCGACACCCATCCGCGTCTGCGGATATCGCGACTTGAAGTCGTCGCCCCAGTTGCTCTGTTTGACGTTCTCCCCCAGCGCGAACTTGATACCCGCCGGAGCCAGCTTGAACTTCATGTCCTCGCCAAGCGATCCCCAACGCAGTTTGACGACCTGATTCTGGCCACCGATCGGATTCGCCGATCCGTGCAGGATGTTCGACGAGGTCACTCCGCCGGCAAGCTGCCAGTAAATGTTGATGTCGTCGCAGTCGACGAAGTCACCGATGCGAACCTCGGATGTCACTGCCTGCCCGCTTTCGTTGACGCCCCCGTCCGTCGCGAAGTGCGAGTGGCAATCGATAATCCCCGGCGAGATGTGCATTCCCGAGACGTCAACAACTCGGGCGTCCTTCGGCACCTTGAGCTTCTGCCCGACCTTCCAGACCTTGCCATCGCGAATCAGAACGGTCGCGTTCCTGAGAATCCCTTCCGGCCCGCAGGTCCAGACTGTCGCTCCACGAAGTGCGACCAGACCGGACTGCTCTGGCTGACTACTGACGCCGAAGGCTCCCAGCGGAAAGTTCACGGCAAACGAGGCCGGAGCGTTTGACGGCGGCGTCTCGGTCTTCTTTTCATCTTCCGGCTTTTCGCTGTCCGGGTTCTTTTCAGCGTCGGTCTCGTCCGATGCAGGCTTGTCCTTCTTCAACGTGACCTGCGTCAGCGATCCGTCCGGCCAGACGATCTGACCGACTGCCTCGCTGTTTCCCTGCGAGACGACAGCGGTCAGGCGAGCGACGCCGTTGTTCCCGAAGTTGTCCGACCGGAACGTCAGGCTGAGACGTGTTTCGTTGAGTGCGGCCAGGCCCAGCTTGACCGGTTCGCTGTTCTCAGACGCGTCGTTTGATGCCGTGCGAATGTCGCCCGAGAGCTTTCTGTCGCTGCCCTTCAGTGTGAGCCGCAGTGTCTTCGGTTCTTTGTCTTTTGCGTTGGCCAGGTTGACGAGCCATTCACCAGCGACATCCCGTTGTGGCTCTGTTTCAAACTCAAACCGCTCGCCGGCCACCCAGGGTTCGACGGGCTTCGCGTCTTTGTCGAACAGCGGTTTGTCGGTGATGACGAGGCTCGCGATCCGACCGGGCTCGACGGTTCCAAGCTGTTCGGCGACACCCAGCAGAGCGGAGGGCGTTGTCGTCAGTGCTCGCAGGGCGGAATCGGCTGAGAGGCCTCGCGCGACCGCCTTGCGGACCTGCGACAGAAAGTTGCCCTTGTCTTTCAGACCGCTCGAACAGAACGCGAACGTGACACCGGCTTCAGCGAGGCGTTTGGGATTCTCGGGGGCAAGATCCCAGTGGAGCAGCGATTCCGTGGTGACGTCGAGCGACGCTTCAAACGTCGCGACGTTAGGAGCTTTCGGGAAATTGACCGGCAGGATGACCGCTCGACCCGTCTGTCGAATTGCGTCGAGCCGCCGGTACTCGTTGCCACTGCCATACACGATCAACTG
>JAPOLP010001114.1 GCA_029977045.1 Planctomycetota bacterium | reverse complement strand
GTCAGCTGCCGGAATTCGTGTCTGCCCGAGCAGCAAGAGCGCGACGGTCAGGAATCCGACAGTGCTGACGTTGCAGAAAGACGGGAGCAGAAAAAACGAGAGGCGAGATGAGTCTGTCATATTTCCGCCCCGAATGTTTCTGCATCAGCAACACCGTCGCCTGCGGCTTCGGGTCAAACGAGCAACTGCGTTTCGTTCGCGGAGCGAACAACGACTTTCCAGCGGTTATTGCGGCGGCTGGCTGGACAGCTGGACGAGGACTTCGGTGGCGCGGATGCGTTGTTCGGGGGTCAGCGTCAGGTACTGGTGGGACCCGTTATCCGAAGGCTCGAATGTTGTCAGGCCGTCGTCCGCGACGGTGACTTTCCCGGCGGGTGACAGTCCGAAGTAGTTCCGGTTGGGCCGGATGGCGTGCAGGACGCTGGTCAGGTCCCAGGTCGGACGATTGTGCGGCGGCGGACTGTAGAGCACGTATGCCTCGGCCAGCGGGTGGTGCGCGACGTAGCCGTAATCGAGTTCGATGCTCTCGTGCGGGTACGGCAGTGACAGGCCAATCTCGAAGCCGCTCCAGACGATCGGCGTTGGCCAGTGATCAGCGAGCTTCTGAGCCGCAGGGATATCCTTCACGACGTTGTACTCTTTGTGGTCGTAGGGGCCGTCCTTGCCGGGAATCTTCGTGAACGCTCCAGCCATGATCGACAGCAGCTTCGCCTTTTTGCGGACCAGCTCGACGCCACTCAACGGACAGATATCGTCGGCCTTCGAGTCCAGCAGGTCGGCAAGGTTCGTCGAGAAACCCACCTGAGCGATCGCGACAGAACCGTCCTCAGCATTCGCCAGAGCCTGCCGCAGTACGGTAACCGCGTCCGGAGCGTTCTTGCCGGACAGTAGATCGTGCGGGTATCGCAGCTTGCCATCATCCTGCTGGCTGCCGAGTCCGTTGAACTTGCCCTGCTCGGGAGTAACACCGCTGCGGCAGACACCGATCAGGATGTCGCCCCGACCATAAAACGTGTTGACGGCGTCGGTGAACGAGGCCGCAAGTTCGTGGTCCTTCGTGATCGTGACCGCGAGCAGTTCGCATTCGCCGCGCGTCTGCAGGGCGTGAATCATGCCCAGAGCCAGCACGTCGTCGACGTCGTTGCCCATGTCAGTGTCAAAAATCAGCGGAGTCGGCTCAGCCGCGAACAGCCCGCCTGGCAGCAGAGCGACGGAAACAGCGGCCAGCAGAAGATGGAGCACGGTCGGTCGAATTCTCATGGGGAGAGTCCCTGCGAAGCGTAGTGTTTGCGGTCAGCGAAATCGCGGTCGGATTGTGGCCTCGCAAATCCGAGCACGCAAACTCGCGGATGGCCCAGCCCGAAAGCCGATTTGGGCAAGCGTGGTGAAACGTCACGTCGCCGCCAGAAACGGCAGGAGACACAACGGTGTCGCGGTCAAATGTCAGAGCAGCTTTCTAATCTCCGCCATCAGCTCGTCACGAAGAGTTTCAAGTGCTCCAACGGCAAGCGTCGACGCGTCTTCCTGATAGAGCCCCTTGCCGTACGAGTCACTATCCGGGAGATACCAGACATTTGACCCATTGGCGAGTGTGCCGATGACAAGCGGCACTCCTGGAAAGGCGGCCCGAAGTTCACGCTGCAGCACGTTGTAGTGTTCGCCGTCGAGTGGCACCCAGATCGCATCGCCGAGTTTCCAGACTCGTACCGGGTACTGGTAGGAATCTCCTTCCGGCAGATGCTCGACGCGGACCAGCCGGCGAGTCATGCGTTCGACCATGGCCCGTGCGTCGCGAGCCGCCGCGTCGTCTCCGCTCGCTTTGGCGGCCTGTTCCTTCTGCTGCCAGTCGTCACGTTCGCGAAACAACTCATCACGCAGAGGCAGGTCATCGCGAAAACGCAGTGCAACTTTGCTCTCCCCGAGAGACCAGGCGGCGGTGGCCGAACAGCGACCATCGCCGTTCGGCTGAAACTGCCAGGTCCCGATCGTCGCTCCGGAGATCACCGCTCCCGTATAGGCGAGGTGCTTGTCCGACGGCGCCAGTTCTTCGATCGCGGACAGCGCCGCGTACCCGAGTTGCCGTCCGTTGCGGTCCGCAACTTCAACGTCACCGACGAATCCATCGCGCGGCCCGATGTCGCCTGAGGCTCCCTGGATGAAGAAACACGGGGCGTCAGTCGCCGCTTCAACCACTTCACGCATCGCTCCTGGATAATCGGGG
>JAPOLP010001026.1 GCA_029977045.1 Planctomycetota bacterium | reverse complement strand
TCCGCTTCGTGATACGTGGCGAGGACCGACTTCGATCCGTTGCGCAGGATGAAGTTCTCGTTCGAGATCGGTAGCTCGACCTGATCGAGGACCGCTTCGTCGACGCCGGAATCGCTCAAATAAAACATGTCGACAACGTTGCCCGGAATGTCCGTTACCAGCCGTTTGCCACTGTAGAGCGCGTCGGATTCGCGAACCTTGTCCGTCGTGTAGTCCTGCGAGGTCAGGCCAAACGCTCGGGCCTTCATCCGCAGGTTCGTGTCCTTGGTGACGAGGACGACTTCGCGGTCAGGCTCGAGATGGCGAAGAGCCAGCGCCGTATTCAAAATCCGGTGGTCGGCGTTGTCGCCGATGAAGACGCCTCGGACGCGGTCGGCATCAATGCCCAGGATGACTCGGATGCGCCCCGCGGATTCGCCGAGCGGGACGCCGCTTTCAGCGATCACGTCGCCGGTGAGCTGATCAAGTTCCCGCAGAAACTGGCGAGCCTGGGCGTGGATATCGCCGCTGCCCTTTTTGAACCGATCCAGCTCTTCGAGCACGGTGATCGGGATCGCGACGTCGTGCTCGTCAAAATTGAAGATGCAGGCCGCATCGTGCAGGATGACGTTCGTGTCGAGGACGAACAGCTTGACCTGAGTGGACGTCGAGATGGAATCCGCCGTACGCGTCCCTGCGTCACTGATCATGCAGGTCTCCCTTTGGAGCCAGAGTCGGGTTTCCGTGCCCTGTGCGGAACCTGTACCAGCGGCCCGCTTCCGCCGTCAATCCCGTCATCGACGGCTGCCGTTCAGAATCAGCCAGGATTGCATGAATCCGCTATCTGGCGACGACTTCAGAAAGCTGGGGATGCTGGTCTCTGCGGTTTGACCGGTTCGCTGCCGCGGGGCATACTCGCCCGCCGCTTTGGGCGGCAGCCTGTCAGTTTTTGATCGAGATCACTTGTGGAGTTTGAGTATGCTCTGTTCGCGTTTCTGTATCCCTCAGCTGGCAGTGGTTCTAGCGGCGTGGGTCGTCTGCTTGTCGGGAGACGTTGCTCTGGAAGCTGCCGACAAGCCGAACATCATCTTCATCCTCGCTGACGATCTCGGTTACGGGGATCTCGGGTGTTACGGGCAGAAGCTGATTGAGACTCCGAATCTGGACCGGATGGCGGCCGAGGGCCTGCGGTTTACTGACTTCTACGCGGGCAACACGGTGTGTGCTCCGTCGCGGAGTGTGCTGATGACGGGGCAGCACATGGGGCATACTCACGTGCGAGGCAACGCGGGGGCAGACATCAGTATTCAGTCGCTGCGGGACGAGGACGTCACCGTTGCTGAGGTGCTCAAGCAGGCGGGTTACGCGACGGCGCTGTGTGGCAAGTGGGGGCTTGGCGACGACACACCGGACAATACCGGGCTGCCGAACGATCAGGGCTTCGATCTGTTTTACGGCTACCTGAACCAGGTCCACGCTCACAACTACTACCCCGAATTTCTGTGGCTTAACAAGCAGAAGCAGCCGTTACGGAACAAGGTCGTCACGCTGCCTCGCAAGTACGCGGGCTTCGCGGGCGGGTACGCGACCGAGCGGGTTGATTACAGCCACGATCTGATTCTTGAGCAGGCACTGGGCTTCGTCGAAGCTCAGAAGGACGGCCCGTTCTTTCTCTACCTGCCGCTGACGATCCCGCATGCCAACAACGAGGGCACTCGCGAAACCGGCGACGGCCAGGAAGTGCCGGATTACGGCATCTACAAAGACCGGCCCTGGGACAAACCCGACAAGGGCCAGGCCGCCATGGTCACTCGCATGGACGCTGGCGTCGGGCAACTGCTCGCTCTGCTGAAGAAGCTGAAGATCGATGACAACACACTGGTCATGTTAAGTAGCGACAACGGGCCGCACGACGAAGGCGGACACAACACCGACCTGTTCGATCCCAACGGACCGTTGAAAGGCATGAAACGCGATCTGTACGAAGGCGGCGTCCGAGTCCCGATGATCGCCCGCTGGCCGGGCAAAATTGCTGCTGGTCGCTAGACCGCTCACATTGGCTACTTCGGAGACCTGATGGCGACGTGTGCCGAACTGGCTGGAGTCGATGCTCCGAAGAATCTCGATTCGATCAGCTTTGTGCCGACCCTGACCGGAAAGTCAGACAAACAGCAGGCTCACCGGTATCTGTACTGGGAGTTTTATGAACGCGGCGGCAAGCAGGCGGTCCGGCAGGGCAAGTGGAAGGCCGTCCGGATGCCAATGCTGACCGGCCAGACCGAGCTGTACGACCTGGACGCCGATCTCGGTGAGGAAACAGACATCGCCGCCGCTCACCCGGAGATTGTTAAACAGCTTGAGTCGCTCATGAAGGAAGCTCACGTCCAGCATCCCAACTGGAAGATCAGTAGCCAGCCGGCGGCAAAGAAATGACACGGGAGTCTGCATTGCCGTCGAGTTACTCGACCAGAGCAGTTGCTCCGCACACTCGCTCCCTCTCCCCCGCGATCGGCTGGCGGAGACAGAGAACAGGTGAATGCGGGGGAGAGGGTCAGGGTGAGGGGGCACGTGAAGCGGTGACCGCGCGAGGCCCCCCCCCCCCCCCCCCCCCCCCCCCCCCCCCCCCGGCCGCCGCCACCGCACG
>JAPOLP010001000.1 GCA_029977045.1 Planctomycetota bacterium | reverse complement strand
CGGAAAACGCGGCGAATGCCCTTCCTGTACGGCTTGAGCCGGAAACAAATCCTGCAAAATGCCGCCTGTCGGTTAGTTAGTATCCTTTGGCACGTGTTTCAATGTGTCTTGCCGAGGTGATCGGGATGATATTTATTAAGGATCGTTGACTAATCTCGGGGGAAAGCTCACCTTTCTAATAATTCACCAGGCGAGGAAACCTCCTTTGTCAACGCTGACTCCCGTCCAGCCGCAACTGCTCAGCCAGATCAATGAGCGATCGGTGCTGCGGTTGCTGCAAACGAACGGGCCGTGCTCCCGAGCCGAGATGACTCGGCAGATCGGAGCAACCGCGCCGACGGTCTCGAAGGCCGTCGCCAGCCTTTTGCGTAGCGGCCTGCTTGAGGAGTTCGACGCCGCTGAGCCAAGCCGCGGTCGCCCGGCCAGAAGGCTGCGGCTGGCGACGAAGACGGCCCAGGTTCTTGGCCTCGTGATCGACGCCGGGCCCTGCCGCATCGTTTCCGCCTGCCTGGACGGCCACCTGCATGCCGACAGCGGGATCACGTTTCGGACTCCCGATACTTATGATGAGTTGCTGACGAGAGTCTATGACTACGCGACGGCGCTGACTGAGCGGGCCGGCGTGCGGACACTCGGCATGGGCATCTCGATGCCGGGCCTGATCGACAGTCGTGATCAGAAGGGCCTGCTGTCGCCGAACCTGCCGATCACCGACGGACACTCACCGGGAATCGATCTGTCACAACGCCTTGGCCTGCAGACGATTCTTGTGCACGAGTGTCAGGGGCAATGTCTGGCCGAACGCCACTTTGGTGACGCTGCTGAAACAGAGAATTTCGTCATCCTTGACGCGACAATTGGCTTGGGATTGGGAGCGTTTTCCGGCGGTCGCCTGCAGGTTGGCAGCGGCGGCTACGCGGGCGAAATCGGACACGTCCCAATGATTCCCGACGGGCTGGCGTGCGGTTGTGGTCGTCACGGTTGTCTGGAAACCGTGGCAAGTGACTCGGCTTTCTCGCGTCTGTTGTCACTCCGCCTGGGGCGCCCGTGCGATGTCGAGGATGCTGTCGAGCAGGCTCGTGCCGGCGAAATCGACGTCAGTGGCGAACTGGACGCCGTGATCCCCCATCTGGCCACGGCCGCGACGATGGCGATTAACCTGTTCAATCCGGAACGGCTTTACGTCTGCAGCAAACTGTTCGACCTGGGCGACCATGTGCTGGCGCGATTGATCGAACAGACTGAGTCTCGGGCACTGCGCCCATCGTTCAGGGATTGCCGAATCAGCCGTGCCCGCGGAAGCAAACGCGAGGGTGCGGTAGCGGCGATCATTGAGCACCTGACCGAGTCGCGAGTCCGCGGCGGCGAGCAACTGACCTGACACGTTTTCAAGTACCTTTACTGGACCGGGTGGCCGTTCCGGAAAACGGAAATTCGGACCAGAACAAAGCCAGTAAACACAACTCCCTTTCTCGAACGGAGCCTCGCAAGCCACAATTCGGCTTGGTGCCGTTTGAGTTCGCCGCCTGCCATCAGCAGCCTCCCTTCCCGCCGAACGCCCTGCCTCCTCGAGATTCTCCCATGCATATTCAGCGATCAGTGCTTTCGTTCCTGGTGTGCCTCGCCGTCTGCCTGACGGCAACCAGTGTCGGGGCAGCTGAAAAGTCCGCTGCCGATACGGCATCCCGGTTTCCAGCTGAGCAGGTGCAGTTCTTCGAGTCTGAAGTTCTGCCGATCCTCAAGCGGACGTGCTTCAAGTGCCACGGTGGCCGACCGGAACTCGAAGGCGGGTTCCGGATCACCAGCCGGGCCGGCATTCTGAAGGGTGGCGAGTCGGGGCCGGCGGTTGATCTCAAGCAGTTCGACAAGAGCGAGTTCCTCGCGGCAATCCGGTACGAGAGCTTCGAGATGCCGCCGAACGCGAAGCTGCCGGATGAGAACATCGCCGTACTGACGAAGTGGGTGAAGCTCGGGCTGCCCTGGTCGAACGTTGACGACTACGGCGTTCCTGAAGCTCCGCACGCAGCTGGCGATGACGAAGAAGGCGAGTACTGGGCCTACCAGCCAATCAAGCGGCCTGAGCTGCCAGCGGTGCAGCATCAGGACTGGGCTCGAAACGACATCGACCGCTTCGTTCTCGCGAAGGTCGAAGCTCGCGGTCTGACGCCGACGCAGCCGGCAGACAAGGTCGCTCTGATCCGCCGAGCGTACTACGACCTGACGGGGCTGCCGCCGACTGCGGAAGAAGTCGACAGCTTTGTCGCTGACGATTCGCCGAAAGCCTTCGAGGCCGTCATCGATCGGCTGCTCGATTCGCCGCAGTATGGCGAGAAGTGGGGCCGTCACTGGCTGGACCTGGTTCGCTATGCCGAGACGCACGGTTACGAACGCGACAACCCGAAACCGGAAGCGTGGCGGTACCGTGACTACGTCATCAACTCGTTCAACGCCGACAAGCCTTATGACCAGTTTGTCATCGAACAGCTCGCCGGCGACGAACTGCCGGAGGTCACTCAGGAAACACTGACGGCCACCGGCTACTACCGGCTGGGCATCTGGGACGACGAACCGGTCGACCGACTGCTGGCCCAGTACGACGGACTTGATGATATCGTCAAGACGACGGCGGAAGGCGTCCTTGGAATCTCAATGGGCTGCGTTCGTTGCCACGAACACAAAGGCGACCCGATCGAGCACAAGGAGTACTACGGCTTCCTGGCGTGGTTCCACGACATCGCGTATT
>JAPOLP010000227.1 GCA_029977045.1 Planctomycetota bacterium | reverse complement strand
TTTTCAGGGGTTCAGCTCGGACGTGCATCGGTATCTCGACACGCTGCTCGATCCGTCGCACACGATCTATCTGCCTCGCCCGGACGCGGAAGAGGATCCCAGCTACAAGCAGCTGATTCCGTACTGCGTCTTCCGGCACGGCGACAGCCTGTTTCACTACACGCGAGGCACGCAGCAGGGCGAGAAGCGGCTGCACGCGAAGAAGTCGATCGGCGTCGGCGGGCACATCTCGACGCTCGACCGCGACTCGTCGCAGGAAACCTACGCCGCCGGGATGGAGCGGGAACTCGACGAGGAAATCGAGATCTCAACGGGATTCTCGTCGCAGCTGGTCGGCATGATCAACGACGACGAAACCGAAGTCGGGAAGGTGCATCTGGGCGTTGTTCACGTTTTTGACCTGGACGAGCCCAAAGTTCAGCCCCGTGAAGAGTCGATGATAGAGACGGGGTTCACCCCGCTGGCAGAACTGGTACGCGATCTCGAAGGTTTTGAAACCTGGTCGCAGATTTGCCTCAAGTTTCTAGCGGAGCTGTGATGCGTTCGCACTCCGCTGTGTGACTTCGACCGCGGCGAGAAGGATTTCGCCGTCGCACAGACAAGGAGTGTCTCAGATGGATCTGTCCCGACGTGGATTCTTCGCCGCCGGAGCTGCGGCTGCCGTCGCCCCAACGCTCGCTTCCGCCGCCGATACCGCGGTAGCTGGCAAGCTCTCGACCGAAACGCTGGGCACGCTGCTCAGTGCGATGGGCTTGAAGCCCGAGAAAGTCGATCAGCGTTACGACTTCACTTTCCGCTCTGTCGTCGACAAAGAAGAGTGGGACCTGTCGATGACCGCCGTGATGAGTGCTGATGACTCTTCGCTGTGGGTCATGGCCTGGCTGGACGAACTGCCGAAATCAGCCGCTGATGTGCCGCGAACCGCGCTGCTGCGTCTGCTTGCCGCGAACGATCGCCTGGGCAACGGCAAGTTCTTCGCCTACGTCTCGACGAACCGCCGCTTCGTTCTGCAGCGGGTTCTGCCGAACGAAAACATCTCGACCCGCCGCGTCGCCGAAGCTCTGAAAGACCTGGGCGCCAGCGTCGTCGATTCGCACCCGTACTGGGCGACGGCAAACTGGAGCAGCGGTTCGACCAGCTCAGAAGTTGCAGCCGACACGCCAAGCCTGCAGGGAGCCGGTAAGTCGCCAGCCCGCACCGCAGCCGCCGACGGAGCAACGAAGACGCAGTAAGCCGCTTTGCCGGCTGGCGTCCTGATCAAAACAGAAAGGCCGCGACGGGAATTCCCGTCGCGGCCTTTTTCTGTTCTGGATCGCAGGCCGAAACAAGTTTTGCGTTGTTCCGGCAGCATGACGCCGGAACTCGCGGAGCTCGGTCCGGCCTGCAAGTGCTGATTCGCCAGCCGGTTTACGCTGCCTTCTTCGCCGGCATCTCGAACGAAACGATCGAGCGTTTCGGGATGATGCTGCGGCCCAGTGCTGAGGCGACGCCCTGGACGACCTGCTCCTGCTGAGCTTCAGTGATTTCGGCGAAGATCGGCAGCGAGAGGACTTCCGCACCGGCTCGTTCGGATTCAGGCATCTCGCCGGCTGAGTAGCCGAGTCCCTGGAAGCACTTCTGCAGATGTAGCGGCGTCGGGTAGTAGACCATCGCGCCGACTCCGGCCTGCCGCATCGACTGCAGCAGCTCGTCGCGGCGACCGTCGTGAACCCGCAGCGTGAACTGGTTGTAAATGTGCCGCCGATCCGGCATCTCGACCGGCAGCGTGACTGCGTCGAGCAGGTCGTAATCCTCGAACATCTCGCGGTACAGATCGGCGTTCGCGCGGCGAGCTTCGGACCAGTCTTCCAGGTAGGCGAGTTTGACTCGCAGCACCGCCGCCTGCAGGGCGTCGAGCCGGCTGTTGAAACCCATTTCCTGGTGCGAGTAGCCGCCCAGGTCGCCGTGGACTCGGAGTCGTCGCAGCCGTCCAGCGAGTTCGGCGTCGTCAGTCGTGATCAGGCCGCCGTCGCCAGCTCCGCCGAGATTTTTCGTTGGGAAGAAGCTGAAGCAGCCGGTGCGTCCGAGGACTCCGGCACGACGTCCGTTGTAGGTCGCTCCGATCGCCTGGCAGGCGTCTTCGATAACCGGGATGCCGTGATGCGTCGCGATGCGCCAGATGGGGTCCATGTCAGCACACTGGCCGAACAGGTGGACCGGCATGATGGCTTTGGTTTTCTCGGTGATCGCTGCTTCGATCTGCGTCGTGTCGATGTTGTACGTGTCAGGGCGGATGTCGACGAAAACGGGTTTTGCACCGGTGCGGCAGATCGCTCCCGCCGTTGCGAAGAACGTAAACGGCGACGTGATGACTTCGTCACCTTCTCCGATTTCGAGGCCCATCAGCGACAGTAGCAGAGCGTCGGAACCGGACGCACAGCCGATTGCCTCGCGCGAATCGCAATACTCAGCGATGTCGCATTCAAATTCGGACACTTCGTCGCCGAGGACGAATGCCTGGCTCTCAAAGACTCGCTGAACCGCTTCCTGAACGTCTTCGCGGATCGTTTCGTACTGGGCTTTGAGGTCGATGAAGGGGACGGGAGGGGAGGCAGGAGAGGTGCCGGAGGGGAGCACGTTCGACATGTGCGACTCCATTCGCGGATGTGGTGGGACCGGAAGTCCATTTCCGGGCCGGGGAATCTACGGCGAGTCGCGAAAAACTGTCAATACGGTGCCGGAGCCGGTCGCTGGGCCTTTCTCACAGCCGGGATCGCCGGCGTGTCGGGTCTGCAGAAACTCAAACCGGATGCAGTTTTTTTTGCGAGGACCGACCGCGATCCAGACCGGCGGGTTGCGATGCTCGGTCACGCTGCGGTTCGGGGCGTGAGGGACGTTCATCAGCGTCGCCGGCCAGTTGCCGAATCAGCGTCGGACTCACGAAAGCGACGTTGGCGGCGATCATGATCATCCCGAACGTCAACATCCCGAAGCAGATGCCGATCCCCGCGTGAACGACGACGGCCATTGCGAGGGCGAACGGACGCAGCCAGCGGTTCCAGACGACGAAGGGGTACGAGATTTCCCAGGCCAGCGTGACGTGCGTCAGCAGGTTGATGATCACAGGCCAGTGGACGAGAGCCGTCAGGTCGACAGTCTGGTATTCCTGATTGCCGATCGCTCCCCAGAACGCCACGCCGCTCCACCACGTCGCGCCTTTCAGCTTCGAGATGCCGGCCACGAAGTACAGCAGGCACAGGTGGAGCTGGATCAACCGGGTGGCGATTGTTACGGTCGGCTGAGGGCCGAGAGCAGAGAGACGAAAGCCCTGTTGGTTGCGACGACGGGCTCGCAAGGCGTCGACGGACAGCCAGCCGTGGCCGGGGTTGACGGTGAGGTACAGCGTCAGGAAGCCGAGGATCTGATCGAAGCCGTAGAGCGTGCCGGGATTGCGGTTTGCAAACGAGATCGTCAGAGCGAACGTTGCCAGCGCCGCGATTCGCGAGAAGCAGCCAATGGCCAGGCACAGCGACGCGATCAGCGCGACTGCGTGAACAGCGAACATTGCTGCGGGCTGGCCATCGATCAGCTTCAGCAGGCTGAAGCCGTATCCGTCGCCGCGCAGGGCGTTGGTTGCTGGGCTGTTCAGCCAGCTTGTCTCGCCGAAGAAGCTGGACGAGTTCAGTGCCCAGACCAGGTGCGAGTAGAACAGCAGCGTGCCGGTCGCGATGCGGATGACGGACAGCGTTGCGGGGTGGCTCGGCGCGAACCAGAAGCGATTCCAGCCGTCGGCGGTGGCAGTGAACAGTGAGCGGAACCAGTCGCGGATCATCGGATGGCTCCTTGCGTGTTGGTCGCGGTTCGCTGGGTAGCGGTATGGCGCGAGCCCTCCGGCCCTGCATCTGTCGTCGTTTGGGCCAGAGGCCGGACGACTTGCGCCCTTCCGCTAACTTTGGAATCAAACGTGCCGAGGGGTCGTTCGGCGAAGAGTTCCGGAGCGTCGAGCGGCATTCCGGCGGCGACCTGCTCGGGCGTCTGGATGTAGTGCCGCCGCAGGTAAAGCGTTGCTCGGCTGGCCGAGTACTGCGTCATCAGGTGCTCGGCGAACGATCGCGACAGTTCATCGAGTGCCGGTTGCTGAGCCGGATCAACGGCCAGGCGGTTCGCCGTTTCGCTGAGCATGAAGTGCCGGTGGTACAGCAGTCTCGGCGAGTGAGCCTGGGCATCAGGGAACTGCCCGGTGATCAGTTTTCCGTCGTCGAGCTGCAGCTCGTACCGGATGACGTGGCTCGGCCCCGGCTCGGGTGCGCAGAAGGGGGAGCCGGGATTGAGGAAAGCCAGGGCGACGTACGGCTGGAAGAACGAGAACACTCGCTGAGCCAGTACCGACGACGGCTGCATCGCCCACGGAGCGGAGACGATCGCGACCAGGTGGAGAACGAGGACGACCGAGACGAAACCTCGCACCCAACGCGGCCAGGTGATGGAGTCGGACGACGGCAGAGCATCGTCGATCTGGTCGGTCGGGTCCTCGTCCGGAGACGGTTCAAATACGTGCGGAGCAATCACGGCTGGCGGCTTCACCGGAAGAGAGGCAGCTCAAAGAGAAACTTCAGCACGTCTCTCTTCGACCGCCGCACGCCTGCTGCGAAAGAGTTCTCGACGTCAATTGGCAGTGTCGAGCCTCGCGGAACGCGGCTGCCCGGCGTTCCGACTCATTCGGGCAACGTCACAGTTCCCAACCATCCGGCAGAACGGCTCCCTTCGGCACGACGATGATGCCATCGCGAATGTTGACGCCGTTGATGTCGCAGTCTGCTTCGATTCCGGGACGCAGGCGGACTTTGCAGTTTCGACCGATTCGCACGTTCTTATCGACGATCGCCCCCTCGACGACGGAGCCCTCGCCGATGCCGACCGGCGGGAGATTGCTGAGCTGCTGCCCGTTCTGATCCTCGTAGAAGTCGTTCCCCATGATGATCGAGCTGCGGATGCTGGCACTGTTGCCGACGTGGCAGCGCAGGCCGACGATCGAGTTCTCGATCAGGGCATTCGTTTCGATGAAGGCTCCCGGAGCGATCAGACTCTGTCGGACGGTTGCGTCGAGGATTCGAGCCGGTGCCAGGGCGCGGGCTCGAGTGAAGATCGGGTTCTGTTCGTCGATCAGGTCGAACGGCGGTGCCTCGCCAGCCAGTGCAAGATTTGCGTCGTAGAACGCCTTGATCGTCCCGATGTCCTCCCAGTAGCCGTCGAACAGGTTGACGTGAACCTTGCGCGCCCGGATCGACATTGGAAAGACTTCCTTGCCGAAGTCCGTGTAGTCGTTCTTTTCGAGCAGTTCGACGAGGCAGTCTCGATTGAACAGGTAGATGCCCATGCTGGCGAGCAGGCTGCGACCCTGGCTCGGGATGCCCTGCTGATCGATCCAGGCGGGGTCCATCCGGACCATGTCCATCTCATCGGTCGTCTGCGGCTTCTCCAGAAAACCGTGGACGCGACCGGCATCGTCGATCCGCATCACGCCGAAACCTTTGGCCGCCTCGTCGGTGACGGGCAGCGCGGCAATCGACGCGTCGGCTCCAGCAGCGAGGTGGTTTTCGAGCATCGCCTCAAAGTCCATCCGGTAGAGCTGGTCGCCGGACAGAACGAGCACGTAGTCGATATCAGGCTGCTGGATATAGCGGAGTTGCTTGCGGACGGCGTCGGCGGTGCCCTGATACCAGTTGTCGCCTTCCATTGTCTGCTGGGCGGCAAGGATTTCGATGAAGCCGTTGCTGAAGCGGTCGAAGCGGTACGTCTGCCGGATGTGGCGGTGCAGGCTCACCGAGTTGAACTGCGTCAGCACATAGATGCGGTTGATGTCACAGTTCAGGCAGTTGGAAATCGGGATGTCGATCAGCCGGTAGTTTCCAGCGAGCGGCACGGCGGGCTTCGAGCGGTGCTCGGTGAGCGGGAAGAGACGGGTTCCCCGGCCACCGCCGAGGATCAGGCAGACGACGTTCTTACGCATGGGAGTTTGCCAATTGGTGAGAGAGGGGCGCTTGCGGCCTTGCAGACATTCGGGATCATGCCCGCTGGCCGAAACTTCCGCCACCGGGCCGGGCTGGTTCAGGACCAACTGTCGCGATTCTGGAAACAGCCGTTCCCCTGCCTGATACATTTCCCGTGCCGGATCAGCGTCGTTCGATGGCTGGCGGCGACAGGAGCGACTTCTGATGTGGGTTAAGATCTGCGGAATCCGGGATTCAGCGACGGCTCGATCTGTCTGCGAAGCCGGAGCAGACGCGATCGGGCTCAACTTCTATTCACCGAGTCCGCGGTGCGTGGAGCGCGCCGTCGCGCGCGAGATCGCTCAGGAGTTTGGTGAGTCGCTCGAAATGATCGGGCTGTTCGTCAATCACAGCCTTGATGAGGTGCTCGCAACGGTCGACGAGTGCGGCCTGCAGACGGTCCAGCTTCACGGAGACGAGACGCCGGAGTTTCTGGCCGAGTTGGCGATCCGCCGACCGGACCTCCGGCTGCTGCGAGCGTTTCGCATCGACGAGTCCGGATGCGGCGCGATCGGGGAGTATCTCGCCGAGTGCAGCCGCCTTAACGTGAAGTTGGCCGGATGCCTGGTGGATTCTCACGTGGCGGGAGAATACGGGGGAACGGGACACACGGCGCCTTGGGATCTGCTGGCGGATCAGTATGATTCCGCGCGCTGGCCGCCGCTGATTGTCGCTGGCGGACTGCATCCGGCGAACGTCGCCGACGCCATTCGCATCACGCGACCGTTCGGAGTCGACGTGGCCAGCGGAGTCGAGTCAGCTCGGGGCGTCAAAGACCTCGATCTCGTTCGCGAGTTCATCGCGGCAGCGAAGTCAGCGACCGGCGAGTGACGGATGCGGCTGTCGAGCGGATGATGCTCGACTTGAGTAGGGTGCGTCTTGACGCACCATTGCTTCACGAAATGTTTCTGGTGCGTCAAGACGCACCCAACGGTTTCATACAGGGAACTCATCATGGCGGAAGTGCAGGGTCTTCAGGCGTGGCGGTATGACGTGGGACAGGTTGGCGATCTTTCGGACGTCGTCGCTCCTCCGTATGACGTGATTGATGCCGAGCAGCAGGACGATCTCTACAAGAAGCATCCCTGCAACTGCGTGCGGCTGATTCTGAACCGTGACGAACCGACTGATTCTGGTACGGACGACCGTTACGCACGAGCGTCGAAGTTCTTCCGTCAGTGGCAGGAAGACGGAGTTCTCATTCGCGAACACGAGGCGGCGCTATACGTCTACCATCAGGAATTCGAGTGGGAGGGGCAGACGTTCCTCCGCAAAGGTTTTCTCGGTCGGCTGCGGCTGGAAGAGTTCGGCAAGGGCAATGTCTTCCCGCACGAGCAGACGATGCCCGGTCCGAAGAAGGATCGGCTGGCACTGATGACCGCCTGCCAGGCAAACCTCTCGCCGATCTTTGGTCTGTATCCGGATTCAGACTAGGCCGCTCAGAACGCTTTGGAAGATGCGGCCCGTTCCGTCACGCCGCTCGTTGCGATCGATCATCTCGGCGTGACGCATCGCATGTGGCCGGTGACCGATTCTGCGGTTGTCGCCCAGGTTCAGCAGACTCTGGCCGACAAGCCGATCTTCATCGCCGACGGTCATCACCGTTACGAAACGTCGTGCAACTATCGGAACCAGCTGGCCGAAGCGGGACAGCTCGACGATTCATCAGCGGCCAACTACACGCTGATGATGTTTGTCGGGATGGATGACCCCGGCCTCGCAATTCTGCCGACGCACCGGCTGGTTTCGGGCTTCCCGGAACTGACGGCGGACGACGTTCGAGCAGCCGTCGGCGGTCACTTCAGCATCGAAGAAGTCGACAGTGCCGAAGCCGCCTGGGAAACGATGGACGCAGAAGGCGACCAGAGTGTCTTCGGCTTCGGAACTCCGGCGGACGGCAAATGGCTGCTCGCTCGCGCGACGGACACGAGCCCGATGCAGGAACTCGCTCCTGAGCAGAGTGACGTCTGGCGAAGCCTCGGCGTCAGCATCCTGCACCTGATGATCGTTGACCATCTTTTGAAGGGAAAACACGC
>JAPOLP010000898.1 GCA_029977045.1 Planctomycetota bacterium | reverse complement strand
TTCCGGATGGTTGGCTCCAGTCAGAGCTGTGCACAAGTCGAATCGACATCGACAGCCTGAGGTCGTCGGGAAACCCGTCGTGCTGGGTGGATCAAACTCGTGCGACCTTGATATAGTCCCTGCCCCGCTGTTTCCGGCGGGATTTTCGTCTGCTGCGGCAGGTTCGGAAGCGTGGCCTTCCGACCGGAGCAGGCACTGGCCCTAGAGCGAATCGGAATGCCACTGTGACGTGTGTCCGCTGTCCAGCGACACGCGTTTTTTGTTTGGTGTCTGTCAAATCTGACGTTTCTGCGTCGCTCAATTGAGTCAAGTTCAGGTCAAATGGTCGATCGTAATCTACTGCGTGAGTATCAGATCCCCGATGAAATCCTCGATGCCGAATTTCGGAAGGCATTCGACGGAGACGACATCGAAATCAGCGATGACTGGGGCGAGATTTACTCTGATGCTCCTCTCGAGTTCGACGCCGGGTCAATTGTCCCCGGCAGAGTCATCCGGATTGAAGGCGACGACGTCCTCGTCGACGTCGGGTACAAGAGCGAAGGCATGGTCCCGCTGAATGAATGGGATGACCAGCCAGCTCCGCCCGAGCCCGGCGACGAAATCGAAGTCCTGATGGAAGAATTCGAGGACGAATTCGGGCTGCTGCTGCTGTCGAAGCGCAAGGCCGACCGCATCCGCGAATGGGAAAAGATCATCTCGGAGAACGCCGAAGGCGACGTCGTCACCGGCAAGGTTGTCCGCAAGATCAAGGGGGGCCTGCTGGTCAATATCGGCGTCAACGTCTTCCTGCCGGCCAGTCAGGTCGACATTCGCCGTCCGCCAGATATCGGGGCCTACATCGATCAGGACATCGAATGCGTGATCCTCAAGATCGACGAATCACGCCGTAATATCGTGGTTTCACGCCGCAAGCTGATCGAAGAAAAACGCGAAAAGCTGAAGAAGGAACTGCTGGCCGAACTGGTCGAGGGCGATACCCGCAAGGGCGTGGTCAAGAACATCGCCGACTTCGGTGCGTTCGTCGACCTCGGCGGCATCGACGGCCTGCTCCATATCACCGATATGAGCTGGGGCCGCATCAGCCACCCGACGGACATGGTCAAGATCGACGACCGAATCGAGGTCAAGGTCCTGAACATCGATCGCGAACGCGAGAAGATCGCTCTGGGCCTGAAGCAGCTCACGGCCAGCCCGTGGGACGGCGTCGAAGCCAAGTACCCGGTGGGCGAGAAAGTCAAAGGTGAGGTCGTCAACGTGATGACCTACGGTGCCTTCGTGAAGCTGGAAGACGGCATTGAAGGCCTGGTCCACATTTCCGAAATGTCCTGGACCAAGCGCATCAACCACCCGACGGAACTCGTCCAGATCGGCGACGAAGTCGAAGTGGTCGTGCTTGGCATTAACAAGGACAAGCAGGAAATCTCGCTGGGCATGAAGCAGACCCAGCCGAATCCGTGGGACAACGTTACCGAGAAGTACCCGGAAGGCTCGAAGGTCAAGGGGACGGTTCGGAACCTCACGAATTACGGTGCCTTCATCGAACTCGAAGAAGGCGTCGACGGTCTGCTGCACGTTTCCGACATGTCGTGGACAAGGAAGATTTCGCACGCCAACGAAATGCTCAAAAAGGGCATGGAGATGGAGTGCAAGGTTTTGTCCGTCGACGAAGAACGGAAGCGAATTGCTCTCGGCCTGAAGCAGCTCGACAACGATCCATGGGAAACGACTATCCCTGAAAAGTATGGCGTCAATGCCGTCGTCACGGGCAAGGTCACGAAGATCACCAACTTCGGTGTCTTTGTCGAACTGGAGCCGGAACTCGAAGGCCTGCTGCACGTTTCCGAACTGGCTGACCATAAGGTCGACAACCCGGAAACGCTGGTCAACGTCGGCGACGAACTCGAAGTCCGCGTACTGCGAGTCGACATCGACGATCGCAAGATTGGTCTCAGCCGCAAGCTGGAAGCCGACGAGATTCCGGAAGACGCTGGCGACGCTGGCGAAGGCCGCAGTGCAGCGGCTCCACGTGAGCCGCTCAAGGGCGGTATTGGTGGTGGAGGCGGTGGCCTGCTGATCGACTTCCCGGTCAGTGGTGGCGATGCTGCAGAAGCAGCTCCTGCTGAAGAGGCGGCATCTGCTGAAGATGCTCCTGCGGAAGAATCCGCTTCTGAGGAATCTGCCGAGTAGCTGGCAGGACAAACACCCGACTCTGCATTCCACTGAGTCGGATTGAATGAGTTTTACGGCCCGTCGAACGGAATGTTCGGCGGGCCGTTTTTATTGCGCCAGCCCGAACTCCCGAGTCATCCGTAACGGGTGCCGCAATCGGAAGCTGTCCCGCTGTCTTCGCAGAATCGCTGGCCTTCCGAGTCCAGCTCACCGAACCAGTCGGTCGATACACCCTTCACTCGGTTCTCACCAAACCAAATCTCTGCACGGTCAGGCTTCGCCACTCGTAACGGTGAGCCAGCCTCCGCTCATCTGGCGTTCTGCCATGGCGGTTCGCGATCGAGGCAGAGCAGAGTTCCGGAGAAGCAATCGAAGCATCTCATTGCCGGCCATCAGGCCCGGTTCGAGCGGTCACCTTCGACGTCTTCCCGGAAACACGACGGTGTCAGAGCACCACCTGCGCGGCACGGAGTGTCGCTGTTATTCATTCCCTCCCCTGAGTTGCACAGCAATCGAGTCACCCTCGGACGGCACTGACCTTTGTTGATGGAACTCTGGTTCGGAGCCCGGATTGCCAGCAGTCGGACTGCTTCCTTCCGAGAAAAGAACATTCATTTCGAGACGAACAATCTGCGGCCTGACCAGTCGCCCGACGAGTTCGTCTCACTGTGAAGGATCGCTCTCCCCCCAAGCTGCATCGCGAGCCTCCAGAGGAATCAGAAGGACATCCATGTCGACCACCACGAAAAAGAGTTCCGCTCGGCCACAAACCGCCGCCAAGCCTCGCCGCCGAGCGTCCTCACGAGTTCAGAATCCACTTGAAACCTATTTGAAGGAAATCAATGAAACAGCACTGCTGACCGCCCAGGAGGAAAAGGACCTCTCGAACGCGATCTCCGACGGCGATCACGCTGCCCGCGATCGCATGGTGAGAGCGAACCTGCGTCTCGTCGTTAACATCGCTCGAGCCTA
>JAPOLP010000960.1 GCA_029977045.1 Planctomycetota bacterium | reverse complement strand
CTGGCCTGACTTATTCGAGAGGCCAGTTGATTCTCCCGAGGGGCTCACATGAACTCGCATATCATCCAACGTCTGCGTCAGAACGCCGTCAGCCTGATGGTCAAGGATCAGAACGTCAAACAGCTTGCTGACATCGTCGCGGAGCTGTGTCTGGTCTGCGAGGACCAGCAAAAGCAGATTGACGACCTGAAGGATCGTCTGGCAGCCGAGAATGCCCCGTCGACGGAAGTTGCGTCAGCCTGACTTGCCTGCCGTCAGACCGCTGCGAGCTCAAAGACCGTAATCTCCGGTCGAACGCAGAAACGGACTCGCTTCAGGTACCCGAGTGCCCGGTTGACGTACAGTTGCCGGTGCTCTGCGAGTTGCACGTGGCCGGCGACATAGGACAGGTTTTTGACGGGCACGACGGGACGCATCCCCGGCAGCCAGACCTGGCCACCATGCGTGTGTCCGCTAAGGATCCAGCCTCGGAAGTTCTCCCATGCAGGATCGTCAACGGCGTCCGGGTTATGGCACAGAGCGATCGTCGGTCGCGAGTCTGCGTAGTAGTTCAGAGTTGCCTGGAGATCGCCAACCGGACTCCACACGTCGTCGACACCGAGAATCCTCAGTGACGAAATATCGGCGTACTCGTTTCTCAGCGGCGTGATTCCAAGTTTTCGAAGTCGTCGACAGAGCTTGTCCGCGACGCTCGTCTTGCTCCAGCGGGCACCGAAATCGTGGTTGCCCGTCACGGCCAGCGTTGCGAGTCGACCGTGCGGCAGCATTCGCAGCACACTGGTGGCCTGTTCGAGCTGGCTCGAATCGCGAAAGTGAATCACGTCGCCCGTGATCACCAGGATGTCTGGTTCCAGGGCTTCGATTGTCCGGAAGGCGTCCCACAGATGGTGATCGGCGACGATCGGCCCGATGTGCAGATCGCTGATCTGAACAAGCCGCTTGCCGACCAGGTCCGGTGACAGGTTCAGCAGCGGCATCTTCTGGTGGACGACCTCGACCCAGTGCGGTTCGAATCCGAACGCGTAACCGGCCAGAGACCCACCCGCTGTCACAGTGACCGCTGCCGCCCGCTTCAGCCAGTGGCGACGGGTCAGCGGAGAATGAGCTGAGCCGATCACGTCGACGGGAGCGTTCCAGTTCTGCTGGCTCTGCATGGACAGCCTCGCCAATAGTCCCCTCTGAATCCGATATCAATTGCCGCAGATATCGGATTCCGGGACTTCAGGGCAAGACGAACCTCGAACCTTGATTCGCCAGCGGAAGAGCCAGCTACAGTCCGGCACGAGCCTGGCTGCACTACTCAGACTTCGCTTTCTCAATCGCTTCCTGCAACGACGCCTGAGTGCCTTTCACGTAGCCGTCGATGGTCGTCTTCTTAATGGCGATCTCGTAATGCGGAATCGCCTGCTTCGGCTTGCCAAGAGCCAGGAACGTGTCACCCATATGTCGTTCTAAAAAGTGTGTGAGCTGGTCGTTGCGGGCTTCGGCTGGAGCTTTCTCGGCGGCGAGGGCCAGACGCAGTGCGTTTTCCTTGTCTCCAAGCTTGAGTCTTGCAGTCGCGGCTTCCTTCAGATTCCAGGCGTGCGTTGTCGGATCGAGCGACGCGATTTCTTCATACAGATCAGCTGCCTTGCTGTAGTCTTTTGCCCGCATGTACTGCATCGCCAGCGTGCCTTTCTCGCGGCTGATCTTTGCCGCCTCGGCAGGCGACAGTGTGCTTTCGGGTTTGCCGTCGGCCTTATTGCGTTCCGCGTTCAGTTTCGCCAGATGTTCAAGCAACTCGATCGCCCGTTTGGAGTTTTCAGCACTGGGAGGCAGGCCGGCACCTCGCGTGTAAATCTCCGACAGCACATATACAGCACTCCAGTCCTTCGGGTCCTTCTTCAGCTGCTTTTCGTACCGGGCAACGAGGTTCTTCATCTGGCCACGGTTAAAGGCAAACGCGAGATAGGCCCGGCGAGTGATTGACCGGCTGGCGTCCTGCTTGTGATTTGCGATGACGTACTCGGCAGCCGTCTGAAACGGTTCGAACTCCGGGATTTCCTGGTACGAACGCAGCAGTGCCTCGTAGGCTTTCAGCTTCAGTTCCTCGTCGTCTTTGGCCAGTCGAAGAACGGCCTCAAACGGCTCGCGTGATGCGGTGAAATTCCGCGAGTTGTAAAACGCTGCACCAACCCGGAACGCTTCCTGCGCCGACGCGTACTTCGTCGTCGCCTTGTCTTTGTTTTTCGCCGCGGGCTTCGAGCCTGGCTGGCGGTCGTCGTCAGCACCGCCAGGCATCATGGTTGCCGCCAGCCCCAGAGCAAACGTCAGCAGTGCCGTGTACATCGCGAATCTCCTTGTGAACCAGAAAGGGGTTGAGGAATCAGATTGAGCCAGAGAAGCAGGTAACGGTGTCAGACGTGGCTGCTCGACATGCGCCAGGCACTGCCGCAGCAGCTTCGCAACTTCCGTCGCCGAAGCAAATCGATCGGTCGGGGTCTTCGCCATCAGCCGCGTGACGATCTGCGAGAACCAGTCGGGGATATCCGGGTTGAGTTCCAGAATCGGCGTCGGCTGCACGTCGTTGATTTTTCGCAGCACTCCATAACTGGTGACCGCCTGAAACGCCGGGCGTCCGGTGCTGGCCTCGTAGAGCACACTGCCGAGACTGAAGAGGTCCGACCGAAAGTCGAGCGACTCGTCGCGAGCCTGTTCGGGCGACATGTACTGCGGCGTGCCGACAAGCGTGTCGGTCCGTGTCAGGCGGATGTCGTCAACGGCTCGTGCGAGTCCGAAGTCGGTCAGCACGACCCGCTCGACGCCCTCTTCCATCAGGATGTTTGCGGGTTTGACGTCGCGGTGGATCAGTCCCTGAGCGTGTGCCGCAGCAAGTCCCGATGCGACCTGCAGCCCGATCCGGAGCAGTT
>JAPOLP010000998.1 GCA_029977045.1 Planctomycetota bacterium | reverse complement strand
GGTCACTGTGCTTCCAGGGAGCCTGCTTCTTGACGAGATCCCACGACTTGCCGTCGGCTGAACTCCAGACGTCACGAGGCGGTGCCTCATAGGAGTTGAACCAGCCACCGAAGATCCACAGTCGATCTTTGTAAGCAACCTCGCCCTGAGAATCGCGAGCTGTCCATCCGGCGTCTTCCGTGACTCGAACCCAGTCAGGACCGGCTTCCTGAGCGAACAAAGACGACGATGCCCACAGCACAAAACTCAAACACAGCAGGACACGCGGCATGATTTCATCGTCCCTTCAGTCGCAGACTCGCAGAAGAGGGGTTCGCGGAATGGCGTCGGAATCGCCTGATGACGGATCCCACTGCGACAGCACTCATTTCGCAAGTTACCGCAGGTCTTCCGACGTCAGCCGACCGTTGCCAGAAGATCGCGAATCGCCGCGTTGACTGCGTCCGGATTTTCGAGCGGACTCATGTGGCCAGCGTTGGGTATGACGGTCAGTTTCGCGTCGGGGATGGCGGCGGCGATGCCGCGCATTTCCTCGACAGGCGAGATGCGGTCTTCCTCGCCGACGATCAGCAGAGTGGGAACGTCGATTGAAGGCAGGTCGGCCGTCACGTCCGGGCGGATGCTCATGCCGAGCGAGGCGGCGGCGATGCCGTCGGGACTGGTGCGGAGAACGGCCTGGCGGGTTTCCTCAACAGCAGCCTGGCGTGCCGGCGTTGTCGCCTCAGCGAAGAGGTTCGGCAGCATCGCAGCGGCGACCGGTTCGGTCCCGTTTTCCAGAACCAGCCGGGCGAGCTTTTCGCGGTTGGCAACGCCTTCAGGAGTATCCGCGATCGCCCGCGTGTCGCACTGAATCAGAGCCTTCAGACGGCTGCGGTGCCGCTTGAAGAACTGCCAGCCGATGTAGCCACCCATCGACAGGCCACAGAACACGACGGGCTCCACGACGCCCAGCACATCGAGCAGCGCGGCCAGATCGTCAGCGAACTGCTCCATCGTAACGGTGCCGGAAGTGACGCCGCTCTGGCCGAAACCACGCAGATCAGGAGCGATCACGCGGTGCGTCTGCGAGAACTCATCGAGCTGATGCCGCCACATGGAGTGGTCGAGCGGGAACCCGTGGACGAACAGCAGCGGCGGTCCGTCGCCTGAGTCGAAGCAATTGAGGGAGATGTCTGGGAGGGAGATCGTGGGCATGGGCGGGTTTCCTGAATCGCGTCGCGCTGTAGCAGACACGAATAGTTCCCTCTCCCCCGCATTGTGCAACTGAATGCCTGGAGAGACCTGCCAGCGGGGGAGAGGGTCAGGGAGAGGGGACGTTTATGACCCAACTCAGTACCCCCTCTCCCCGACCCTCTCCCCCGAAGCGATGTCTTGTCTGCATTCGGATCCACAGTTCGGTGGAGAGGGAGCTTGTAAAGGGTGACGCCAATCTCAATCGAATGGCGCTTGTGGTCGATGTCTGCGACCGGGCGTCGGACGAAACTGTTGCCGGAACTCGCTGCACTCGGTCCGGCCTGCGATTCAGCGTCTCACCTGCGTTCGAGGCGGGGGAACTGGCCTCGGCTCCAGCGGGCGTTTTCTTCGCTGTCCGACGGAGTGGATTTGATGACGACTCCGAAGGTCGATGCCAGGCCTCGCATGGCTTTGGGTTCGAGCATCGTCGTCTCATTCATCTTCAGCTTCGGCAGATACCACTCAGCGGCCCCGCCGCCGTTGGTGTAGACCACGACGTAGTAGGCCATGTCCCGGATCGGGGAGATATTCTGCAGACGAGCCTTGACGATCGTCGCCAGCCCGCTGGTTTCCACATAGACGTCAACACCGGCCAGGTTCTTCTTCGTGCTGACGAGTCCCGGCTGGGTCTGGTCGTCGGCGGGCAGACGCGTGCGGCGTAACGCACCATCGAACGTTTTGCTGAAGTCCCCACGGAGTTCATCGGGAGTGACACCGAACGACTCCTCGAACTTCTGCATTCTAATTCGGCCATCGACCTCGGTGAGTGGCTGCAGCGTCTGCAGGTACTTCAGATAGTCGCCGTACTCGGAACGCTTCCGAGTCACCAGCATCCAGTGCAGGCTCCACGCATTGATGTAGGCATCGCCAGCGAAGATGTCGCCGCGAAAAACGGCATCCTGCTCAACAGTTTCCGTCCAGCCGAGCGACGGCAGGCGGCCCATCTTCGACAGGATCTTTGCATACGACGCGTTAAGCTTCTGCGGGTCGCTTTTCACTTTGTCGCCTGCACCCTCGAAGCCGGTCGCGAGTCCCTCACTGAACCAGACGGGAATCGGGGCGAGCCTCGCCAGCACTCCCGTATTGAAACACTGCTGGTGGATGGCTTCGTGGAGCGGTGTGCTGAAGTCGTAACACTCGCTCATCCGCACATAGAGGTAGTTCGTCTGCGGCGAGTAGAACCCGGCGATGTTTCCCGCGGACAGTCCTCGACCGCCGGTTTGCTTCGTTGTGTATTCCTCGAAGTCCTCGTCGGTCTCGAAGATCAGCACGACGAGCGGATACGTCGGCGTCTCCGTTTGAATCTTCAGCGTCTTGCAGAAGCTGGCGAAAGTCCGCTCGATGCTTCGCATGAATCCGGCGGACTTCAGCAGATTCCGCTGCACGGCTCGTTCGGATGTCTTCGGCAACGGAGCGGTCAGAACGATCCCGATGACAAAGTTGCCGGCGACCTCACCGCGAAACAGCTCCTCGCCGAATTCGTCGTGCAGGCGCTTGAGCATTTCGTCGGGAGTGATCGGCGTTGGATCCTCGCC
>JAPOLP010000487.1 GCA_029977045.1 Planctomycetota bacterium | reverse complement strand
TTGCCCCAGCTCCAATCGAGCGCGAACATGGCGTTCTGATACTTCGCAGGGAACTTCGCGCCGGTGCCGAACGTGATGCCGGTTGGCGAGCCGGGGCCGATGTTGACGACGGCTCCCAGGCTGTCCGGGTAGTAGTCCGGCCATTTGCCGGTGCCGGATCGCCAGCCGAACTCGGCGCCGCTGACGACGTGGTTGACTCGCGTCGGGCGGTACCACGGTGTGCCGACGTCCCATTCCATGTCGGCGTCGTACGTGAACAGCTCACCCTGAGCGTTGAACGCGAGGTCGTATTCGTTGCGGAAGCCGGCGGCGATCAGCTCGAACGACTTGCCTTCCGGATCCGTCTTCGCGACCCAGCCGCCGGGAGCCATTTTGCCAACCGCGTGGCCGCCGGCGTCCCACATGCGAGGCAGCAGTTGATCCTCGTCCCAGGTACGCGGCAGCCGGGACGTTTCCGGATCGGGGATGCCCGTGTGGTTGCCGCCGCAGATGTAGAGCGACTTGCCATCCGGGCTCAGCACGACCGCGTGAGGTCCGTGCTCGCCGCCTCCGTTGATCGCTCGCAGCAGTTTGACGTCGTCGAGCTGGTCGTCGCCGTTGGTGTCCCGCAGTCGGTAAAGGCCCGAGCCCTGGCCGTTGACCATCACGTAGAGACTGTCGAACGCCCAGAGCAGCCCCTGCGCCATGCCGAGATTGACAGGAATCTCTTCGACAGCGGCTGACTCGCCGGAGCCGATTTCCGGGACAGTGATCCGATAGAGTTTGCCGTACTGGTCCGACGTGATCAGCCGGCCTTTGCCGTCAACACACAGGCTGACCCAGGAACCTTGAGCCTTTGGCACCGAGTAAAGCAGCTCGGCCTGAAAGCCGTCGAGCAGCCGGATCTGGTCGGCGGGAGTTGACTGCGGTTCCGGCGGTGCTTCGCTGACGAGTTCGATGCTCGCGATTTCCAGGTGGCACTTGCCGGCGTGCGGGTCGATGCGGAGTGCCGTGACGTCGGCGTCCGAGTGGAAGAAGACGCGGATCGTTTTGAACTCGCCGTTCCCGCGAACTTCATAACGAACAGACCGCTGCTCGCTGAAGCCGTCCTTGCCGGCCTCTCCCCAGAAGAGCTGCCCATGCAGCAGTCCGTTGAACTTCGCATGAATCTTCAGCAGCTTCGCCCCGCCGGACGCCTTTAGAGTCGTCGCGAAATGTGGATCGTTATCAGTCCCCGTGACAATCAGGTGCCCGCCTTTCACGGCAAGCTGCACGTCGGTTACCGGCTTCCAGCCAGCGTCGCCGTCGGCAAACGCCCAGTTCACTGAGTCCGGCGCGGCATCGGCAGCGTGGGCCGTTTGAGAAAGCGTTGTCGTGGTCAGTGCGAGAATCGTCAGCAGGTAAGCAGTCATGTGGAAAATCGTCGGCATGGAAGAGCCTTAATCGGAATGGAGCCTCGCGGGAACAAAATCGTTGGACGGCCCATTAGAGTGAAGCCTTCGCGAGTTCTCCACTGTGCGGTGACGTCAACGCTGAGGCTTGGTTTCGACTGGTTGCCGCATCGCGGTTAAGAATGCAGCGTTGCGTATTCAGGCCCTTCGGGCCTGTTTGGCTGCCGCATCACAGTCGAGTTGACGGCGTCGATTGTTCCCCGTCAGAGTCCCGGTCTGCCTTGTTTTGAATCGCGAACGACCGACCTGTCACCCGGAGCTTACCATGCTGAATCGGATTGTCCTGTTGCTGGCTGTTGCTGTTTTCGTCGTGCCGGGGGTTCGTTTACAGGCGGCAGACGATCTCACGAAGCAGCCGGGGTATGTGCTCGGTGAATTCATTTACGAGGATGCTCCGTTTCCGCAGTGTCATGCGTCGACGATTGAGGAAACGAAGGACGGGCTGATCGCCGCCTGGTTCGGCGGGACTCGTGAGAAGGATCCTGACGTCGGCATCTGGGTGTCTCGCTGGAGCGACGGCAAATGGTCGACGCCAGTTGAAGTGGCCAATGGCGTGATCAGTCCGGAGAAGCGGCATCCGACCTGGAACCCCGTGCTGTTTCAGCCGAAAACCGGGCCACTGCTGCTGTTCTATAAGAACGGACCGAGTCCCAGCACCTGGTGGGGCGAGCTGATTCGCTCAAATGACGGCGGGAAAACCTGGTCGAAGATGGAGCGGCTGCCGGATGGCATTTATGGACCGATCAAGAACAAGCCGATCCAGCTCGCTGACGGCACGATCGTCTCGGGCGTCAGCACCGAACACGACGGCTGGCGGGTACATATGGAACTCAGCACGGATAACGGGAAAACCTGGACGGCGACCGAAGCTCTCAACACGAAGGACGAGATGGACGCGATTCAGCCGGGGCTGCTGACGTTCGGCAAGACGATCCGCATTCTGTGCCGCAGCCGGCAGGGGCAGATCGCGACGGCAACGTCTGACGACGGCGGAAAGTCGTGGAGCAAGATGAGCCTGATCGATCTGCCGAATCCGAACAGCGGCATCGACGCGGTCACGCTGAAGGACGGTCGCGGGTTGCTCGTTTACAACCACACGAAACGCGGTCGCAGCCCGCTGAACATCGCTGTTACGAAGAACGGCACCGACTGGAAGCAGGTCGTGACACTCGAAAACGAACCGGGCGAGTACTCCTATCCGGCGATCATTCAGACGTCTGACGGCAAGGTGCACGTCACCTACACCTGGAAGCGTCAGCGTGTGAAGCACGTCGTGCTGGATGCATCCGCCTGGTAAGGCGAGTGTTTGTGACTGGCAGATAAGTCTGTTGCGATTGCGTAGTGGACGAGGTCACGAGTCCTTAATCGTGAGTTGGCCGGATTGGGACTCGTGGCCTCGTCCACGACTTCAGAACCTCAGTGTGATGAAGCACTAAATGCTGAACGCCGTCATTCGTTTCGCTCTGAATCACCGGCTGCTGATCGTCGTGGTGGCGCTGGCGGTGGTCGTGTATGGCAGCATCGTCACGACCAAGCTGCCGATTGACGTGCTGCCGGATCTGACTCGGCCCCGCGTCGTGCTGATTACCGAGTGCCCCGGTTACGCGCCGGAAGAAGTTGAGACGCTGGTCACATTTCCGATTGAGACGGCACTGAACGGGGCTTCTGGCGTGCAGGCCGTGCGGAGTTCGTCGGACATCGGACTGTCGCTGATTTATGCCGAGTTCGACTGGGGCGCGGACATCTACACGGCCCGGCAGATCGTCCAGGAGCGGATTGATTCGGTGGGCGAACAACTGCCCGAAGGGCTGCACCCGCTGATGGCCCCGCAGTCGTCGCTGCTCGGGCAGATCATGCTTATCGGCATGTGGAGCAAGGACGGGACGACGCCTCCTCTGGAGCTGCGGACCAGTGCCGACTGGATCGTCAAGCGGCGGCTGTTGACGATTCCCGGTATCGCCCAGGTGATCACAGTGGGCGGCGGTCGAAAGCAGTATCAGGTGCTCGTCGATCCGCACCTGCTGCACCGGCACGAGGTCAAGCTGCACGATGTAGAAGTTGCTCTGCAGGAGTCGAACCTCAACGTCACGGGCGGGTACCTCGAGAAGGAGTCGCAGGAACTGCTGGCTCGCGGCGTCGGACGGCTGAAATCGAAAGAGGAAATCCTGCAGGTCGTCGTGCGACAGACGGAGCTGCGACCGGTGCTGCTCGAAGATGTCGCGCGAGTCGTCGAGGCTCCGCAGCCGAAGCGAGGTGATTCGACAGTCAATGGTCGCGAAGCTGTCGTATTGACGATTCAGAAGCAGCCCGGTGTCGATACTCGCTGGCTGACCGAGGAAATCCACAAGGCGCTGGATGAACTGCGAACCAGCCTCCCGCCGGACGTCGTGCTGGAACCGACTTACGAGCAGCGCGAGTTCATCGACTTCTCGGTCAACAACGTGATCGAAGCGCTGCGTGACGGAGCGATTCTGGTTGTCATCGTGCTGTTTCTGTTCCTGCTGAATTTCCGCACGACCTTCATCACGCTGACGGCGATTCCGCTTTCGATCCTGACGACGGCTCTAGTGTTTCGCTGGTTCGGGCTGTCGATCAACGTGATGACGCTGGGCGGAATTGCGGTGGCGCTGGGTGAGCTGGTCGACGACGCGATCGTCGATGTCGAGAACATCTTCCGGCGGCTGAAGCAGAATGCGCAGCTGGAACAGCCGCGTGCCGTGCTGCGGGTGATTTACGATGCCAGTCGCGAAGTCCGCGGGGCGATCATTATCAGCACGATCCTGGTGATTCTGGTCTTCGCGCCGCTGTTCGCTCTGGCCGGGATGGAAGGCCGGCTATTTACGCCGCTGGGCATCGCGTACGTCGTGTCGATTCTCGTCTCGACGCTCGTTTCGTTGACTGTCACGCCGGTGCTGTCGCGGTACCTGCTGCCGAACACGCGAGCGACTCGCAGTCAGGGAGACGGTTTCGTTCTGCGAGGCCTCAAATGGCTGGCAACGCCGATCGTTCGACTGAGTATGACCTGGCAGGGGCTGACAACGGTGTCAGCGGTAACTGCGGTCGCCATCGCCGGGAGCGTGCTGATCGTCGTGGTGATGGGCAAGGACTTCCTGCCAGCGTTTGACGAAGGCGCGACGCAGGTCAACCTGTTTCTCCCGCCTGGGACGTCGCTGAACACGACTCGGCGAGTGACGCAGACGGTCGACGAGCGATTCGGCAGCCTGCTTGCATCCGAAGAGAACCCCAACGGCCCGATCGCGTGGTTCACGAACCGGATTGGACGCGCGGAAGAAGACGAGCACGTCATGGGGGTGAACGTTGCCGAGTACGTGATCTCGATGAATCCAGACAGTGGCGTCGAGCGTGAGGAGTTTATCCGAACGATTCATCACGAGCTGGAAGACGTGCCCGGCGTGCAGACGGAAGTCGAGCAGCCGATCGCGCACCTGATCAGCCACATGTTGTCCGGCGTGCAGGCGCAGATCGCGATCAAACTGTTCGGTGACGACCTCGACGTGCTGCGGCGCAAGGCCGCCGAGATCAAAACAGCGATCGAGGCCATCCCCGGTCTCGCCGAGCCGATCGTCGAGCAGCAGACTCTGATTCCTCAATTGCGCATCGAGCTGCGACGGGGACAACTCGCCCGTTACGGAGTTTCGGCGGCGTACGTCAACGAGTTCGTCGAGACGGCTCTTAACGGACGGACGGCGAACGTGCTGCTGGAAGATCAGCGGGCGTTCGATGCCCGGCTGCCGTTCCTGGTCAAGGTTCTGG
>JAPOLP010000476.1 GCA_029977045.1 Planctomycetota bacterium | reverse complement strand
TTGTTTTCGTCACACCTGCTCGACGAAGTGCAGAGGGTTTCGGATCACGTCGCGATGCTACATCGCGTGCAGGTCGTTCTGTCGCAGCCGCTGGATGACGTGCTGCAGTCGCATCATCGCTTCGTCGTGCGATTTGCTGAGCCGCGAACGGCAGTTCCGCAACTGACGGGTGCTCTGCGGTGCGAGGGCGAAGGCCGCGAGTGGACGGAGATCTGCAACGGCCATCGTGATCAGGTCGAAGCTCAGATTGCTGAGGGGCAGGGCGAGATCATTGACCGGTCAGCGCCGTCGCTCGACGAGATTTTCGTCGCCCGCGTGAACGGTTGAGGGGAGGGCATCCGCCATGAGATCCATTCTGCTGGGACTGACGAGGCAATACCTCAACGCGTTTCGGACGGTCGCCGCACCGATCTGGGGGGCAGTCATTCTGCTTCTGGTTGGTGGGCCAATGCTCGCTCAGATGCTGATGCGGGCGGCTGCCGGTGGTGAGGTTGATCTTGAAGACTCAAGGTTGCTGGACCAGATGGGGGCTGGCGTGCAGGTGATGGCAACGGTCTTCTTCGGATTCGCAGCGCTGGCTGGCATGTTTCAGAAGCCGCGGTGCGTCTTCACCCTGCCCGTTAGTGCTCGAGTTCTGGCGACATGGCAGTTCGTCGTGGCGGCATTCACGGTCGTCTTCTGTGATGCGGCACTGTTAGTCGTGTACCGGTTGCTCTTCGACGTGCGCGAGACTTTCCTGTCGGCGATCGGAGTCGTGCCGGTGATGGTCACGGCGATCTTTCTGATGATATTGATCGTCTGGCGATTCGTGCCGGCAACGTGTGGTGGCGTCCAGGGAGCCAGTGACCTGATTGGAGCGTCGTTACGCAGGCAGCTGATGTTCGCGCTCAGTCGGCTCGTGACGTGGCTGCCTCTCGTCGGATTGCTCGTTGCTTTTGTGATCTGGAAGCAGGCACCGACGAATTCCGTGCCAGGCAGGCCGGCGTGGAGTGGTCTGGCGGCGACGGATGTTGGCGTCCTGCTGGTGATCTCTGGAATCGCGTGGGCTCTGACGATTCGTGAGATCGATCGACAGCGTCACGGAGATGTAGACTATCGGTCGTTCCTCGAACGAGGCGGAGATTCGACGCTGACTCGCTTCGCTTATCGCGGTGTCCCGGCACCCGGGGAATGGAAACTGGAAGCGGCGCATGCCTGGTTTTACTGGCAGTCAGGCCGCACGCTGTTGTTGTTCGGGGCGGTGTTTGTCGTCGTGCTGCTGCTGGTAGTCTTCGCCGCGATGGCTGCAGATCGCCGGGATGGGATGCTCGAAGGGATGCTTACGATGCTGATTGTGATGCCGGCGCTCGGTGCCTTGCTGATGGCGAGCACGGTCGGGATGAACACGATGCATCCGAGCGACCGCAAGGAAATGCGGAAGCACCTGGCCGTTGTGCCAGTTTCGGATCGCAATCTCGCGGCGACGATGATGTCTGCACTGGTGCGTTCGCTGTGTGGAATCTGGGGGCTGGTCGCTGTGACCTGTGTTCTCGGGTCGGGCTGGTATGTCTGGCTGCGCGGTGCGGAAAGTGTTGTGCAGGAGTTTCTGCACATCAAAGCATTTCAGAAGATCGGGTACTGGATGATCCCGCTCGTTCTGCTGTCGTCGGTTCAGGCCATGTGGACAACCGGCGGTCTGACGGCGACGCTGGCCTGGACCGGTCGCGAGAAGTTTCTGACCAGTGTCATTCTCGGTCTGATCAGCGCGTTTTTCGTGTCGTTCTTCAGCCTGACGCTGCTGGTTCCGGAAGAACTCAGAGAGGATGTCGGTCTCGCATTGCTGGGACTGGTCGCTTTAGTCACGGTTGGGCTGGTGGTCTGGAGCTACCTTCGCGCGTCGCGGCGGGAGCTGCTCGTGCCACGTGTTGCTCTGGTGGCCTTGATCTTCTGGGCTGTTGAGGCGGGGTTTGCGCTCCTGATTCTCCCGGCACCCGTCGAACTGCGGGTGGTAATCACCGGCCTGCTCGGCCTGAGCGTCCTGCCGATCACCGCAAGCCCGCTCGCAGTTGCCTGGAACCGGCACCGCTGACAGGCAACGCATCAGGTTCAAGCAGCCGTAGGCGGGTCTGAATCGCGGATCGAACCTGCGTGGAGACATCCACGACAGAGATCACCTCGCCCCTGCGTTGTAACAGGTTTTGGAGAAACCAGCTGATCGCTACCGGGATCGACGGTGTTCTGACTGTTTCAGGTTTCGCAGCTGAAGTATCTGCAATACTCTGGCCGCCATGCCAAAAGTGACTCAGATTCTGAATGCGATCGGTCGCGGCGATCATGCCGCGGCGGATGAACTGTTGCCGCTCGTCTACGCGGAGCTGCGTAAGCTGGCGGCCGCGAAGATGGCCAGTGAATCGCCCGGCCACACGCTGCAGCCAACAGCGCTGGTCCATGAGGCGTGGCTGCGTCTGGTCGATGTTGACTATGAGCAGCAGTGGACGGGGCGTCGGCACTTCTTTGGCGCGGCTGCGGAAGCCATGCGGCGGATTCTGGTTGACCGGGCCAGACGCCGGGACCGCCAGAAACACGGTGCGAACTGGCAACGGATGACCATCGAGCTGGAAGGCATCCCCGTCAGCGCCGATGACGGCTTGCTGGCCGCCGTCGATGACGCGTTGCAGAGGTTTGAGACTGTCGACGCGACGGCCTGTGAACTGGTGAAGCTGCGGTACTTCGCCGGGCTCTCACTGCGGGAAGCCGGGCAGTTACTGGAACTGCCGCCGCGTTCTGCCGATCGGCTGTGGGCTTATGCAAAAGCCTGGCTGCTGCGGGAGATTCAGCGGGACGCTGCGGATTCCTGTTAGAAACGCGGTCCAACCAGCGTGCTGTTGCTGCGCAAAGGCTCAAAGCCGCAGAGAACCGCAAAGACTTCGCGCTCTTTTGAGCCACAGTGTCTTTGTGCTGCAGTCAGTCTGAAGAGAGAAATCCTGATTCGGCCACGTTCCTCATGCGGCGTCGACCGGTCTCGGGAACCACCGGTTTCTCCCGTTCTTCTGCAACTCTCTTTATTTTTCTGGCGCACTTCGCGAGTGGACAGCGCCACGGGAAATAGCGGGACAGGCCCGCGACTGACCGATCAACTTCCGGCGCCGTCCGAGTGGGCCGATCGGCTGATTTCCACCTGCAGGCCAGAGACGGACGCAACCATGAACGAACGGGACATTTTTCTCGCCGCAATCGAGATCGCTGACTCTGAGGAACGCGCCGCGTACGTCGAGCACGCCTGCGGGACGGACGCTTCGCTTCGGACTCAGGTTGAAGAACTGCTACGGACTCATGAGCAGACCAGCAAGTTTCTGGAGACTCCGGCAGCCGCCGCTGATCCGGCTGTTGATCAGACCGTGCTGACGGATTCGGCCGATGCCGACGTTGGTCCGCAACAGCCCGACACGGCGGATGCGGAATTCTGCCGATACCTGGAACCGTCGACACGGGATGGCTGGCTCGGGCGGTTGGGCCATTACGAGATCGAGGAAATCATCGGTCGTGGTGCGTTCGGCATTGTGGCCAAAGCCTTTGACGAAAAGCTGCACCGGGTCGTCGCCATCAAGATGCTCAGTCCCGAACTGGCGGTCACGTCGCCTCCGCGCAAGCGGTTTCTGCGGGAAGCTCGCACAGCGGCGGCGGTCAGGCATGAAAACATCGTTGGGATTCACGCAGTCGAAGAGGAACCGGTTCCCTGGCTGGTGATGGAGTACGTTCCCGGTGAGACGCTGCAGGAGCGACTGGACTCGCACGGACCGCTCGATGCCACTGACGTGTTGCGGATCAGCCAGCAGGTCGCTGCCGGCCTGGCAGCGGCTCACGGCGTAAACCTGATTCACCGCGACATCAAGCCGTCGAACATCATGCTCAATGGAGGTCCGGGTGATCGGGCACAGATTTCGGACTTCGGACTGGCTCGGGCGGTGGATGATGCCACGATGACGTCCAGCGGGCTGATTGCCGGAACGCCGATGTACATGGCGCCGGAGCAGGCACGAGGCGAAGTTCTGGACCACCGCGCCGACCTGTTCAGCCTGGGCAGTGTGATGTACCAGATGGTCAGCGGTCGCCATCCGTTCCGAGCAGCCAACACGGTCGCCGTGCTGAAACGCGTCTGCGAAGACACGCCGCGACCGATCGAGGACGTCATTCCGGGCACGCCCGGCTGGCTGAGCACGATCATCTTCCGTCTGCTGGAGAAGAAGCGGGACGATCGGTTTCAGACGGCACAGGAAGTGGCCGACCTGCTGGCCCGCTGCCAGAACGAGCTGCAACTGAACGGCCGAGTGACCTGCGTCGATGGTGCCTTCGACAACTCCGAGACCGTGATTCGGGTTCCCCTCACCAGTACGCAGCCAGCGCCGCAAAAGAAGTCCACGGGCTGGATCGCTGCCGGTATCATCGGGCTGGTCGCACTGATCGCCGTCTTCGTCGTGAATAACAATCGGCGTGCCGACGACCGAAACCCGGCAACCGTCGCCCCCGGAAACGCAGCAACGCAGACAACAGCAAGTTCGACGGTCGCCACAGGCTGGCATGGATGGCCGGCTGACGCCCCGCCGCCGGCGATTGCTCCGTTTGACGCGCAGCAGGCGGAGCAGCATCAGCGGGCGTGGGCCGACTACCTCGGCGTGCCGGTCGAGTATGAAGACTCGATCGGCATGAAGTTCCGCCTCATCCCGCCGGGCGAGTTCCTGATGGGCAGCACGCCCGAAGAGATCGCAGCGTCACTGAAGGTGGCCGGTGGAGACGAGGCTTGGCGCGAGCGGATCAAGAGCGAAGGCCCGCAACATAAGGTCGTGCTCACCCAGCCGGTGTATGTCGGCGTGACCGAGGTGACGCAATCGCAGTACGAGCAAGTGATGGGAAACAACCCGTCGCACTTCTCGGCCACAGGTGAAGGCAAAGAGAAGGTCGCCAGTCTGGAGACCGGCAACCATCCGGTGGAGATGGTGAGCTGGAACGACGCGGCTGAGTTCTGCGCGAAGCTGAGCCAGCAAGAGGAATTAAAACCTTTCTACTTCCGGTCTGGTGAAACGGTCACGCCGCTTGACGGGAACGGTTACCGCTTGCCGACGGAGGCGGAATGGGAGTCTGCGTGCAGGGCAGGAACGACGACGCGGTTCTGGAGCGGCGACGCGGACCAGGACCTGATTTCGGTCGGCTGGTTTGCGAGCAACTCCGGCGGTCGCACACATGCTGTGGGCGAGCTGAAGGCCAATCCGTTCGGGCTGTGTAATATCCATGGTAATGTATGGTAATATGTGCAGTGCATCT
>JAPOLP010000956.1 GCA_029977045.1 Planctomycetota bacterium | reverse complement strand
GATTCCGCGAATGGCGCCGTACTTCCGGACTGCTCCAATCATGTAGTGGCTGCACGTCGGCTGAAAGCGGCACTGCTGGCCGATAATCGGGCTCAGCGTGAGCTGGTACATCCTCACCAGCGCGATCAGTACCAGCGACGGCAGCCGTACGATGAACGGCAGAAGTTTCACGAGACCGCCTTGCCAATAGCTGCTGTGATGAGGGTGTTGAGTCTGGGACGCATTGGGGGGCTCTGTTGGGTTTGAGGTGTTGGGACTGGTGGAAGTTGATGGGAGTGGTGGTTTGCTGGGTTTCTCTGGGAACGAGGGCGTGGAGCGAGTTGCCGGGCTGTGGTGATGGCGTCAGACTCCGCGCTGTTTGGCCGGGAGAGTGGCGGCGCAGCTTTGAGTTCCTCTCAGTGCAGCGTTACTTCCACGGCGCGGTGTTGAGTTCTCCCTGGTGCAGCTTTGAGTTTCCGGCAGTGATTGAGCGGCGGGACTGGAGAGTCAGGATATGAAACTGGAAGGCCGGACGGCCATCGTTACGGGAGCGTCCAAGGGCATCGGGCGGGCTGTTGCGCTGGAACTGGCGAGGCAGGGAGCCAACGTCGGGATCAATTACTTCTCGGGGGCTGACGGTGCGGCGGAGGTGGCGCGCGAAATCGAAGCGCTTGGCCGCAAGGCGATTCTGCTGCAGGGCGACGTTTCGGATCAGTCGTTCGTGGAAGGCATGGTGCAGCGGGTCGTCGACGAGTGCGGATCGCTGGAGCATTACGTGTCCAACGCGGTGTACAGCGACCGCGAGCGGATGATCAACGCGAACATGGACGGCTTCCGGCGGACGATCGACGTGTCGATGTGGGGTGCGTTTTACGGAGTTCGCGCTGCGGCTCAGCAGATGGTCCGGCAGGGCCGAGGCGGCGCGATCACGGTTGTCAGCTCGCCGCACGCGGTGATCGCGATCCCGACGGCGATGGCGTACAACATGGCGAAGGCGGCGATCGACAATATGGCGCGCACGGCGGCGATCGAACTGGCCGAGCATCGGGTTCGCGTCAACATCGTTCATCCCGGCTGGATCGACACGCCTGGCGAGCGGAAGTTCTTTTCAGAAGAGCAGATTGAAGTCGGCGGCCAGAAGCTTCCCTGGGGTCGGATGGGCACGCCCGAGGAAATCGGCAAGGCGATTGTCTGGACGCTGTCCGACGACGCGGACTACATGACGGGCAGCACGCTGACGATTGATGGCGGCGTCAGCCTGCCGTGGTGGTCGAACCGCGATTCGGGTGAGATGTAGCCCGGTTCGGTTCGGTTTTCCCGCTGCGGCGCGCCGGCGGAGAGTGGAGTTCCGGTCGTTGACGTGCGGAACGCTCAGGTGATCGCGCGGAACGCCCAGGTGATCAAGGTGCTGAGATGAAGCTCGGAATTCTGTCGCGCAGTTCGTTGTGCTACAGCACGGCGCGTCTGAAGGAAGCGGCCGACCAGCGTGGGCACAAGGCGGTCGTGCTCGACACGCTGCGTTTCGGGATTGATCTCGAAGCCGGCGAGCCGGACATGTTCTATCGCGGCAAGCATCTGAGCCATTACGACGCCGTGCTGCCGCGCGTCGGAGCCTCGATCACGTACTTCGGCACGGCCGTTGTGCGGCAGTTCGAGCAGATGGACGTGTTCTGTGCGAACTCGGCAGCGGGTATCTCGAATTCGCGGGACAAGCTCCGCAGCCTGCAGATTCTCAGCAAACATCAGATCGGGATTCCGCAGACGACATTCGTGCGGCACAGCAAGGACGTGCTGCCGGCGATCGAACGTGTCGGCGGTGCGCCGATCATCATCAAGCTGCTGCAGGGCACGCAGGGCGTCGGCGTGATCCTTGCTGACACGGTCAAGATCGCCGAAGCGATCATCGAAACTCTGCATAGCACCAGTCAGAACGTTCTGGTGCAGCGTTTCGTTGCCGAAAGCCGGGGCCGGGACATTCGCGCGATCGTCGTCGGTGACCGGGTCGTTGCCGCGATGCGCCGCGTGGCGAACGGTGACGAGTTCCGCAGCAACGTTCATCGCGGCGGTTCGGTCGAGCCGGTCGAACTGCCGGACGAGTTCCAGTCGACCGCCGTGCGGGCCGCGCAGATCATGGGCCTGCGGATCGCCGGCGTTGACATGCTGGAGAGCCGGGACGGCCCGCAGGTGATGGAAGTCAACTCGTCGCCTGGCCTGGAAGGCATCGAAGCCGCGACGGGGCTCGACGTTGCCGGAGCGATGATCGACTACATCGCCGCGCAGGTGGATTTTCCGGAGATCGATATCCGTCAGCGTCTGACGGTCAGCCAGGGATACGGCGTGTCCGAGATTTCGATTCCGGAAGGCTCGGAATACATCGGCCGGACGATTCGCGACTCGGCCCTGCGCGACCGCGACATCAATGTGCTGACGCTGAATCGTGGCACAACGGTGATCCCGAACCCGCGATCCGACCGCGAACTGGAACCCAACGACCGCCTGCTGTGCTTCGGCAAGCTCGAAGCCATGCGCGACCTGATCCCCCCAAAAGCCCGCAAGTCACGCCGCCCCAAAGTCCAGAAACTCACCGAATCCGAAGTCGCCGACATCAGCGAGCTGCCTGCTTCTCGTGACGCATGCACGTGACGCCGGTATGTCAGCCTGTTCGTTCCGTCTGTGCGGGAGCAAGTGCCGTTCGAGGATCGTGCTTGCGAGAGGTAGGAAGCGCCTGGCACGATGACTCGGGACGCTGCCCTGTGAGCAGCAGGTCCCGTCCCGGTCTGTGCTGGAGTGTCAACGTGCGATTGCAGAAGTGCCTGACGACTGGAGTTCTCAGCGGCCTGTGCGGATTGTCTGCATTGGACTTCGCGAACTGTTCCGCGGCAGACGCTGTGTGGCGGGCCAGCCGCCCGTTACGGCTCCCAGCAGTGGAAACT
>JAPOLP010001176.1 GCA_029977045.1 Planctomycetota bacterium | reverse complement strand
GCGGCGGTTTTGTGGCGGGCGACAAGGCGAATGCTCGGCGATTACCGCTGGCTCGAACCTGCTATGCAAACGGCATCACGGTCATCAGTGCGAATTACCGTTTCGTCAAAGGCCCGGACAGTGAGCCATTCCCAGGTTCGCTGAACGACGGCGTGCGAGTCGTCAAGTTCGTGCGTGATCAAGCAAAACGCTGGAACATTGATCCAGCGAAGGTTGTTGTCAGCGGCGGTTCGGCGGGTGGCCTGATGTCAGTCTGGCTTGGCGTGCATGACGATCTGGCTGATCCGAAGAGTGACGACCCGGTCGAACAGCAGTCGTCGCGAGTACTCGGAGTGATTGGTTACGGGGCTCAAACGACCGTTGACCCACAGGTGATCCTCGGCTCGATTGGCGGTAACCCGGACATCCATCCGTCGGTGTTTCCGATTTACGACATCGAGAAGATCTCTGAACTCAGCACGCCGGCTCTGCGTCCGAAGGTGACTGAGTTCAGCTCATTGAACCACGTGACGAAAGACGACCCGCCCATGTGGCTGGGCTATGGCGGAACTCTCGCCGGCACGCCGCTGCCCGAGGACGCGAACATCGGCGTCAGCATTCATCACGCGATGTTCGGTGAGCTGATCCGCAGGAAGTACGAGCAGGCCGGTTCGCCATCAGTAATTCAGGTGGTGTGCTCTGATTGTCCGGACCGAGGGGCATCCGAACTTCAGTTCCTGCAGCGAGTTTTCAAGCTCTCGGTTTCGCCCGATTAACGCTTGCTGTTGCCAGGTAACTCTGGGTTGCAATCGGTCAACCGAATTCAGTGTCTCACTGACGAGCCTGCAGTTTCAGGATGGCCTGACCGAACGCTTTGCCGATCGCTCCGTACGTGCGGACGCTGCCTAGGTAGTGGAAGGGGTAGTCGGAGCCGATCTTCTGCCACTTTTCGAAGTGCTCGCGCCAGCCTGTCTTGAAGACGTTGTAGGCGGCGACGTCCCAGAACTGGTCGGTCTGGACGACGGCGACATTGCCTTTGAACTCGGGGCGGTTGCCGGCAGCGGTCTGGGCGGCTTTGAAGGCGTCGCGTTTCGGGTTGGGCTTCTCGTCGGTTGAGCCCGTCACGCCGCCGACCCCCAGGACTCCGATCACGAACGGCAGTTCCGGCGACTTCAGGTCGCGGCGCACGTCTTTGATGAAGTGGACCATGTTCTCTTCGTACGCCGCCGTGTAGTCGTCGTTGACCATGTCATTCCAGCCCTGGAACCAGACGAAGCCGGCGAGTTCGTAGCCCTGGCCCTGATAGCCGGGGAAGTTCTCACCGAGATGTTCCAGCGTGTCGCGGATCTCGCTGAGCATCGCGCGGTAGTAGAAGCCGAACGACTCCTCGATCTCGGCCTGAGTCGTTTCCGGCTTGCGTTTCCGGGCGTTGGCCAGCAACTGCTGAACGTGCTCAGCGTTGGGAGTCCCGGCACTCGGCGAGCGGAAGTCGCGATACAGGCTCTTGCCGCCCCAGGCAGTCTTGATGATGAGTACCTGCTCGTCGAAGTGGTCGCCGATGGCGATGCCGAACTCGAGTTCCGGCCCGATCCGCTTCGGGCTGCCGAAGCCAACGGTCAGTTCACCCTTCCGATCCAGAAACTTGATCCAGACGTCCTGACGAACGAGCCATTCGCCGTCGGGCTGCAGATGCTGAAACTCAGCCTTCGTCTTCGGATAAGCAAGCTGGCTTTCAAGCAACGCGATCTGAGCCTTGCCCTCCATGTTCGACTGCCCGG
>JAPOLP010000903.1 GCA_029977045.1 Planctomycetota bacterium | reverse complement strand
TGACAGGAACGTCGCCTGAGTTCCGGTCGTCCCCTTCACACCACGAAACCGCAGCGACGCGATGCGATGTTCGATTTCTTCGAGGTCCAGCACCAGGTCGTAGCACCACAGCGTGGCTCGTTTGCCAACGGTTGTTGGCTGGGCCGGCTGCAGGTGAGTGAAGCCGAGCGTTGGCAGGTCGCGGTACTGGGCGGCGAAGTCGCCCAGCGCACTGATCACGCTGACCAGACGCGACCGGACCATTTCGAGGCCCTCGCGGATCAGAATCAGGTCAGCGTTGTCCGTGACGTAACAGCTTGTCGCGCCGAGGTGGATGATGCCCTTCGCGCTGGGGCACTGGTCTCCGTAAGCGTGAACGTGAGCCATCACGTCGTGACGCAGCTCGCGTTCGTACTTTGCTGCCGCGTCGAAGTCGATATTCGACACGTTGGCCTGCAGCTCGGCAATCTGCTGCTCGGAGATATCGAGGCCGAGTTCGCGTTCGGCTTCGGCCAGCGCGATCCAGAGCCGTCGCCAAGTCTCATGCCGCCGCTGTGGCGACCAGAGCTGAGCCATCTCACGGGATGCGTATCGGGTAATGAGCGGGTTGGTATAGATGTCGTGACTCAACGTTAACTCCAGAAAACCTGTTTAACCCAAAGCCGCAGGCGACGGCAATTTTGCTGCGTCGCTCTGATCAGAAAACACACGCCATCGCCTGCGGCTTCGGGTCAAACGACGGCGTTATTCCTGCTTTTGGATATGCTCCGTCTTGAAGACTTCGAATCCGCGTTTACGGTAGTTGTCGAGTGCGTGCTTGTGATCTTCGGTGCATGTATGGACCCACACCCGTTGAGTATCAGGTAGGTTCCAGGCACGTTCAATTGCTGCCGATAGCAACGGTCCGCCTAATCCGCGGCCGATGAATTCCGGCAATAGCCCAAAATATGCGATTTCAACATCGCCGCCTTGCTGGCATTCCAGTTCGAAGTAACCCGCCGATTGGTCACCGATTCGACCAACCCAGGACGTAAGTGCGTCGCGATGAACATACCGTTGCCAATCGTTGTCTGACCATTTCAATCGATCGGTCCAATTCCACGACGCCCCGACCATTCGATAGAACTTGCGATTCAGGTCGGGATCGGCAGGAGCAACCAAGGCAACCCTGAAGTCCGGCGGGGCCGCTTTGGGGCAGAACGCATTCCGATCGACCATTTCAAGGTGAAAGATCGTGGTTGATGTTGATGACGTTTGCATGACAGGAATAACGAGATTCTACCGCGTCAGCAGCCGTCCGATCCCGATTCCGACTCCGACGGCGGCCAGTCCGATGGCCAGGTTGGCGAGGACGTAGACGGCTCCCAGCCCGGGTTTGTCTTCTCGAAACAGGTTGATCGTGTCCAGTCCGAAGGTCGAGAACGTCGTCAGCGAGCCGAGACAGCCGGTGACCAGCAGCCGTTGAGCATCGACCGACAGCCGTTTGTGCTCGGCCAGCGTCATCAGCAGGCCGATCAGCAGGCAACCGAGTACGTTCACTGCGAGAGTGCCGATCGGATAAACGCGTCCGTACTGCTTCTCCGACCACTCGCTGAGCCAGCCGGATAGATGAAAGCGGGCGATCGCACCGACGAATCCGCCGATTCCCACCATCATCCATGCAGGTAAGGTCAGCCACGCGGGCATGATGACTCCCGTCGTCTCAGAACTCTTCCGACCACTCGAACGGGGCGGAGTTTAGGCCGGTTTGGACTCTCGGGCGAGTGACTCCGATTGAGCGCTGACAATCGGCCGCGATGCTGCTATCAACCGCCTCGATTGCCCGATTCACCACACGCCGCAGGGAGGCCGACAATGGGGGTACCCGTCTCACAGATGTGGACGGTCGCGTCGTACGTTCTTCGTAACCGACTGCGAGGCGTGACGAAATATCCGCTGGTGCTGATGCTTGAGCCGCTGTTCCGCTGCAACCTGGCCTGCGCCGGCTGCGGCAAGATTCAGTACCCGGCTGAGATCCTGAAGCGGAATCTCTCGCCCGAGGAGTGCTTCAACGCGGTCGACGAATGCGGCGCTCCGATGGTCTCGATCCCCGGCGGCGAGCCGCTGCTGCACCCACAGATTCACGAGATCGTCGACGGGCTGGTCGAGCGGAAGAAGTACATCTATCTCTGCACGAACGCGATCCTCCTCGAAGAGCATCTCGACCGGTTCAAGCCGTCGAAGTACCTGACCTTCTCGATCCACCTCGACGGCCCGCGCGACGAGCACGATCGGGCCGTCTGCCGCGACGGGATTTACGACGTCGCGATTCGAGCGATCAAAGCTGCAGTCGAACGCGGCTTCCGAGTGACAACAAACACGACGCTGTTCAACGACGCCGATCCGGAAGCGTATTTCGGTTTCTTTGATGAGCTGATGAAACTCGGCGTCGAAGGAATGATGGTCTCGCCGGGGTACCCGTACGAGAAGGCTCCCGACCAGGAGCACTTTCTGCATCGCAACGAAACCCGGCGTCTGTTCGGTCGGCTGTTTGATCGAGCCAAACGCTCGTGGCGATTCAACCAGTCGCCACTGTTTCTCGACTTTCTGCGCGGCCATTACGACCTCGACTGCACACCGTGGGGCAACCCGACCTATAACGTTTTCGGCTGGCAGAAACCGTGTTACCTGCTCAACGAAGGGACCGCCGCGTCGTTCCGTGAGCTGATGGAAACAGTCGACTGGTCGAAGTACGGCTGCCGCAGCGGCAACTCGAAATGTACCGACTGCATGGTGCACTCCGGCTACGAACCGTCAGCCGTCGCCGATACTTTCGGCTCGCTGCGAGGCTTCCTGCGAACCGTCCGCCTGACCCTCCTCGGCCTCGGCCCCAGCCGGATCGACGACTTCGACCCGCCGCAGTCAACGACTTCTGGAGAGAATGTTCCCGCAGAAGCCGGTGAGTCTAATCTCGCTCCCGAGTGGGAACTGCCGGTCGCCGTGTGAGGAAAGTACGCCGGGCCGAGTGCAGCGGGTTCCGGCGAACGAATCTTCAAGTGCCGGAGCGGCGCTTCGCTTGATCCGGCCTACGAAACACTACAGGCAGAGCATGTAGGCGACGAGGTCGTTCTTTTCCTGGGCGGTCAGCTTGAGCTGCAGGACCAGGT
>JAPOLP010000433.1 GCA_029977045.1 Planctomycetota bacterium | reverse complement strand
CTTGAACGGACCGCGGACTTCGAACAGGTGGTACTTGTCCAGAATCGTCGCACTGGCAAAGTCGAACGATCCTCGAACGTTGGGTTCGTATCCGTTCCAGGTTCCCGTCGAAATGATCCGCCCGCGAACGTCCTTGAGTTCCATGCCCAGTTGCAGCGTGCTGCCACTGACCGTCGTCTCGATTTCCCAGGCCGCCGTGACGGGGTACTCCTTGTGGATTGTCGAGCCGCGCAGTTCGACCATGCCGTACAGATCGATCGGATGCTGCTCGTCAAAGCTGCTCAGCACACCACGTGCACCTGCACCAAGAGCTGTCTTCAGCGTCTCGTCAGGATAGAGGTTTGTTGCCGACCAGCGTCCGAAACGAGCCAGCCATTCGCCGCTCGGATCAAAGTGCACATAGTTAAATGGACGGTCGGTTCCGTTCCTGACGGCATCTGGATCCGGGTATGTGCGGACAATGGTTTCCTGATGCTGGCCTTCAAAGTTGTCGATCCACAACAGGCCATTTTCGTATCGCAGATCGCTGCTGATTCGAGTGATCTCGTAAGGGAAGCTCCGCAGCTTCATGCGGGTATCTTCAACCTGGATTTCCGGGAGGACGACACTCACCGGCTGTCCGGGCACATAGTTAATCTTCGAAACCAGCCGCTTGATTCGTCCGGAAGGAGCGATGTCGGACCAGACGCTGGCAAGCATCGGGATCGGCTCGGTGGCCTTCCGTAGCGAGTCATCCAGTTCCGCGTTCTCGGTGACGATTTTCAGGTCAAGGATCCCGGCGTTGCCTGGCCTGCGGAACGCGCCGTCGCCTGACAGTCGAGCCTGACCGTGTGTGCCAAGCAAGTCTTTGAACTCCCAGTCGTGCCCGTCGAAGTTGATCCGGCCCGAGAGGTGCTCGATCTGATACGGAAACTTCTGATAAGTCACGCTGGCGTCGTGGACGAAGCCGATGATCTGCGGTTCGACCTTGTTCTCAACGCCACCTCGTTTCTCAAAGCGGGCATGGACATCGAGCTGCCCGACGATCGCCATCGAATCGAGGACCCGTTGGATCTGCGGGTTGCAGGCCGTGCGAAACTCCGAATCCACCGGAAGGTCCGCGACGTCTACCTCAAACACAGACAGCGAATCCGGACCGGGATTCTTCACATAGCCCTTCAGCGTGACCGGTCGCGTACCGGCAACGCCCTGCATGTTGATAATCAGATCGCGGCCCTGTTGTTCGATCGAGCCTCCGACGTCGCGGATAGGATACGGAAAGATGTCGTGCGCGATGGAGCACTTCCGGGCGGTGACATTGAGGTTGTGAGGCTTCCACTTTTCACCGGGTTGCGCTGACAGCGTCACGGCAAGATTCAGGAAGCCACTTGGGTGATGCATGTCATAGATGCGGCCAAAACCGGTCGAAAGCCGTCGCCGCAGACGATCGTCACACGCGACGTCCGTCAGCTTGAGATTCAACCGCCCGAATGGTCCGGCCTCCGACGGTTGCAGTGCGCCGTCGATTTCGATCCGGGTTCGACCGTTGATCGCGGAGAGCTTCTCAATCGAGACCTGCTGCTCAGTGAGTTCGATCTGGCCGGACAGATTGTGAAGCGGAAACGGTAGTGCGGTATTCGTGATCTCTCCGTCCGTGATGCCGACCTGTAGCCGAACACTTGGTGCGGTTCCTGCATCGGGCACGTTGACTCTGAATGAAACATCGAGATCCGCGATCAATCCGAGTATCGAGTCTTCCTCGCCGATCCAGACTGCGGGAATTCGGTGGCGTCGGGCTTCAGGCAGGCCAGACTTGACCGCCAGTTTGACTTCGACGGTGCCGACCGACGATGACGTCACTTGAATCGCGCTCTGCGGGACCTGCTCGGTCCGACCAATTCCGGCGATGTCGACCGGCGATGGATTACGCGGATCGGGCTCGGCCAGCATTCGGTCGCGGAGTTTCTGTTCGATTGCCGCAACCTGCTCTGTGAGTTCCGGTTTGAACTCTGAGGCCAGTGTCAGCAATTCCTGGTTGACGTGCAGATCGGCGAGCTTACCGGTCAGCGATCCGGTGCGGCGATCGACGTCGACTCGCCCTTCAATGGTCAGCCGACCGACTCGGTCAAGGACTGTCGAGCCTTCGATCAGCAGATTGCGGCGACCATTCGGCGTCAGTCGGATCTCGGCATTGTCAGCGACCAGCGTTGTCGGCTCACGACCGTCCGGCTGCTCGTAATGTACCACCAGCCGCGCCTGTTCGAGCCGACACGACGGCAGACTCGAACGTCCGCCTTCCGGCATCGCATCAAGCGGCAGCTTGTCAAAATTCCATGTGCCGTCAACGTGCCGCGTGACTTCAACAAAAGGGCGTGTGATCGTGATGTTTTCCACCAGTAACTGCTGCCGCTGGATGAACGCTTCGCGATCGATATCAACAATCGTGACTGGCAGGTCGATGAAGGGCCGCTCCTCGCCTGGCAGTGTCAGCGAAAACTCCTCGACATGCACGCGGCCAATCCAGTCGAGTCGGCAGCGGCCAATCTGAAACGTCGCTTCGGGTGCTGTTCGCCGCAGCTCAGCTACCAGCTCCTTGTGCAGCAGCTCGTCCGCCTGCGACAGATAGTGATACCCAACGCCCGCCAGCGTCCCGCCCAGCAGGACAAGAATCAGCATCAGCCACTTGCAGACTTTCCACGTCGTCTTCAGCACGTCGCACCTCCGTGGCTTAGCGGAGGGAGTGCGACAGAAATACTGACGACTGAGTGGGTGCCACTGCCGGCTTGCCCGGCAGTGCGGTCAGACAGCGTTGCACTGCCGGACAAGCCGGCAGTGGCACTCACACCTGACAGGCCGGGAACTGAAACGTGAAACCGATCCGTCAGTGCGAGTAGTCCAACAGCAGTCAGGATCAACAGGGGATACTCAGCCGGCAGCCGATACCGCAGCGAACCGACAAAGACCGTATGAATCCCGGCAAAGTACAGAACGGGAACCGCCGTCAGCAGCAGACAGCGCAGGTCTCGCCGCTGCTTCCAGAATCCGGCAATCGCTCCGGCAAAGACTGGCAGATACAGAGCAGCCATCCCGCCGCACATCCACCACGAGCGGAACTGCTCGGCATTCGGCCACGGCTTCCAGTAACGCAGCAGTTTTGCAAAGCCCAGCGAGACGGCGCGACCGGGGTTTTCGCCCGCGAAGGACCATGCGCGACGACGATACTCGCGGTCCATTTCGTATTCGCTCATCGAGCGGAGCAGGTTGTCGTGTTCAAAAAACTGCATGTCGCTGTCGCCGGTCGCGTCAGGATTCAGCCCGTCATAAAGGCTCGGTCCGACCCACAGCGTTGTGACGATCGGATGTCCGGTTATAGCCCGGTTTCGCAGCGTCCAGGGCAGCAAGGCGATTGACAGTCCGGCGAATATCGCAACCGACTCCAGTACCGCAATCTGCAGGCGACCCTTCCGACCAGGCAAAGTCTGAGTGCTGTCCGGGGTTGGCACTTGGGCCGTTGAAACTTTGTCGGACGCGCCGGTTGTACTGGCCTTCGATCGCCATCCCCCAAAGATCGCGGCCAGGCAGTGCAGCACACAGAATCCCGGCGCCACCAGCAGCCAACTCGGTCGCACATAAACCGCGATGGCCAGACTGATCCCGGCCAGATTCGCCAGCGGCCAGCGAGCGCGAGTAACGTCCGATATTCCCGAGCCGGTCCAGCTTCGCGAGAGAACCGCCAGCGGAAGCAGACTGCCCAGCAGCGTCGCCGCGAACAGCGTTTCCGTCAGGGCGAGCGCTCCGAACCCGACAAACGTCGGCATCATGGCAGCCAGTGCAGCAGCGACGAGCCCGGTCCGCTTATCAATCAGTTCCCGACCGAGCAGAAACACAAACCAGCACGCGATGGTTCCTACGACTGCCTGCAGCAGCCGGACGCCGATGAGACGCTCGCCGAACAGCTTGATCGACAGTGCGAGAAACGCCGGGTAACCAGGCATCCGCATGACTCGCCGCGGCGGTTTGTGCGCGGAGTACGGTTCGCCGTTCGCGATCTTCTGGCCGAGTTCCCAGTAACCGCCCGCGTCGCCAGGAATCAGAAAGTCACGGCCGGCGTTATCGAGGTAACTCTGCACCGCGAGCGCAGCTCCGATACGGAGCCCCAGCGCCAGCATCAGGACCCAGACGACTTCCTGTCTCACGGTAAGCTTCGGCACTTCCTTTCTGCCGATCCCCCAAAGAGTCGCGGCGATTCACGCAGCGCGAGCGGAAGCGTACGAGCGATCCGAAAACCGGGTCAATATCGTCCGAGTACACGTAGGCCGTACCATGCTCCGCGAGATACGGCAGGCGTTTTTCGATGCTCCGGGGCTTCCTTCGCAGGCTCAGTCCAGCCCCGGCGACGCCGGATGCCTACGCGAAGATTTCCTCGACGACCCGCACCTTCTCGACTCCGGTCAGCCGCTCCTTCAGGCCCTGATGCTCGAAGAAGAGCTGCTCGGTGCTGAGGCCCAGTGCGTGCAGGATCGTCGCGTGCCAGTCGTTGACGCTGACGCGGTTTTCGACGGCCCGCCAGCCGATTTCGTCCGTGTTGCCGTACACCGTGCCACCTTTGACGCCGGCTCCAGCAAACCAGACCGAGAAGCCCGTCGGGCCGTGATCGCGACCGGCTTTCTTCGGATCGCTGCCGGGCTTCATTTGAGCGATCGGCAGCCGACCGAACTCGCCGCCCCAGACAACCATCACGTCGTCCATCAGGCTACGCTGCTTCAAGTCGCTCAACAGGCCGGCAATCGGCTTGTCGGTCGCCTGGCAGATCGACGGCAGCGACGTCCCGATGCTGCTGTGATTGTCCCAGCGTTGCCCGACGGTGTAGAGCTGCACGAAGCGGACGCCCCGCTCGACCAGCCGGCGAGCCATCAGGCACTGGCGACCGTACGAGTCCGTTTCTTTCTCATCGATGCCGTACATCGACAGCGTGTCCGCCGATTCCTGGCTGACGTCGAGTGCGTCGCTGGCCGAGAGCTGCATTCGCGCCGCCAGTTCGTAGCTCGCGATGCGGGCATCAAGCTGCAGTTCGCCGGGCCGCTTCGATTTGTGCATCCGATCCAGCCGAGCGAGCAGATCGCGGCTGAGTCGTTCGACTTCTGACGGCTCCTCGACCTCCGGCTTGAGGTTCAGAATCGGAGTCCCCTTCGACCGCATCCGCGTGCCCTGATAAAGCGGCGGCAGGTAGCCGGCCTGCCAGTTCTGAACCTCGTTCGTCGGCATCCGCCCGTCCGGCGAATCGAGCACGACGTAAGCCGGCAGGTTCTGGTTCTCGGTGCCGAGCCCGTACGTCACCCACGAACCGAGCGACGGCAGGCCAGGCATCAGCTTGCCGGACTGGATCTTGAACAGAGCCGGCTCGTGATTCTGGTGCGTGTTGAACATCGACCGGATGACCGCCAGCTCGTCGACGTGCTCGGCAACGTGCGGCATCAGTTCGGAAACGGAAATCCCCGACTTGCCGTGCTGCTTGAACTTGAACGGGCTGCGCATCAGCCCGCCGGCGTTGTCGGGCGACGAGAGG
>JAPOLP010000739.1 GCA_029977045.1 Planctomycetota bacterium | reverse complement strand
CTTGCGGTCTTCGCCGTAGTAGCCCGCCGTGAAGACGTTGGCGAACGTCGTCTGAGAGTCGATCAGCTCCAGCAGGGGGCGATCTTCAGCAAAGAGATAGTGAATGAAATCGCGAGGCTGCGACTTCAGGGCTTCGGCCTGAGGAACTTGATTGGATTGTTTCGCGATCTGATCCAGAGACAGCCACTGCACCGCAAAGTCGTCTGCCAGACTGCGAGCCTTTGGCGAGTCGAGCATCCGCGTGATCTGACGCGAGAGAATTTCTGACTTCTGCAGTTCGCCTTTCACGGCCAGACCGGTCAGTTCGTCATCCGGCATGTCGGCCCAGATGAAATACGAGAGTCGCTCAGCCAGTTCAAAGTCGTCGACCGCAGTGACACGGCCAGGGGCTCTGGCGACGAGCATCCCGCGATAAAGAAACGCGGGTGACATCAGCACAACTTTGAGTTCGGTCTCGAGACTCACTTCGGAACTGGCAGCGTTACGGACCGCGTCGACGATGGCCTGCAGTTGATCCTCAGCGGGTGGACGCCGCAGAGCACGAGGCACGAACCATCGCACAACCGTATCTGCCTGGTCGGCGGTGAGGCCGTCATCACCGATTGGGCCAGTGACCTCTTCGAGCAGTGCTCGTCGCTTGTTTGAAAACAGTTCCGCCAGCCCAGCATCGGCCAGGTACGAGTACTGATCCCAGAGCAGCGTCGATAGCGGAGCAGTGTGAGTGTCGTTCCGAAAGCCGCTTGCCCCGGGCGGATCCGTCGGCAGCAGCTTCATCACAAGTGACTTTTCGGCGATCGTCTGCTCGGCTTCGATGATCGCGACTTCCAGATCGAAGCCGAACAGCGAGCGCAACGTGTTTCGATATTCCGTCGCACAAAGGCGGCGTGGCCTGAAGAAACCGGGATGTGATCCAACGGCGTTGACGAGCGTGTGCCGGTACCAGGAAAGCACTCGATCGACTTCGGCTTCCGTCGGCCGCGGCTGATCCTCCGGTGGCATCTGTCCCTCTTCCAGGGCCGCGGCGACAGACTCCCAAACCTCGAAATCAGCAACTGCGTTCGTGGCCGTCATCGTCGTGAAGTCGACGCGGGCCTTCGCCTCTTTGCCGTTGCTGTGGCAGGTGACGCAGTACTTCTTAAGAAACGGCTGAACGGTTTCGTCGAATGGTTCGTCAGCGGTGACGGTCAGGCATTTGGCGAGAAGCAGCAGAAAAACAAGGCGGCGCACAGCGATGGAATCCTGAGGGTCGTGCCGAAATGTGGATCGGAGTCGACCGATCGTAGTCCGAGAGCGACCTTGCTTGCGATATTGTTGAGTTGCCCTGAGATGGATCGGACTTGTGACCATTGGTGAGGCAGGAGATAAGTACCTGGTCGCAACTCTTTGAAGCTGTATCTCAGAGTCAAATCAGGCAGTAACGCGATCGATCGAGAGTGGTGCCGGGTGATGCATATGGCGATTTCACGACGGAACGCGATCAAGCTTGGGGGCGTCTTCGGATTGTCTCTGCCGGAGTTGCTTCGATCTCGCGCGACGGCTGGCCAAAGTGGATCATTCGGGCGGGCACGACGAATGATCATGCTCTATCTGCACGGCGGACATCCGCAGCAGGAGACGTTAGATCCAAAACCAGATGGGCCATCTGCTGTCAAAGGTGAGTTCAGTGCGATCGGCACTTCGCTCCCCGGCATTCAGTTTTCCGAGTTGCTGCCCCAGTGCGCGACGCTTGCCCATCGGATGGCCATTATTCGGTCGATGTCGCACTCGAACCCGAATCACGTGACGGCCAGCCTTCCGGCGAACACCGGACACAGGCATCCGCCTGGAACTCCTCAAACGGACTTTCCGCCATCGGTGACAGATTTTCCGCCGTTTGGAGCAGTCGTCGATGCTGTGCGGCCTTCTGAAAATCAGTTGCCTGGTTGGGTCCGGATAGGGCCTCTCATGCGTCGCAGTAACGGGACGACTCTGCATGGACAGCTCCCCGGATTTCTCGGAGCCCGGCACGCGCACTTTTCCGTCGACCAGAATCTGCTCAGCGAGGACGTCAGTATCGAGGCTGTGCAGCCTGCCGACGCTTTGACGTCAGCTCGCATCGGCCATCGCCAGTCGTTGCTGCGGCAGATCGATGAACAGCGGCGGATGCTCGATGAGTTCGCGGACGCCGCCGACCTCGACCAGTTTTACCAGCGGGCGTTCTCACTGCTGAGTTCTCCCGCGACACGGTCGGCATTCGATCTCGCGTCTGAACCACTTGAAGTTCGGCAGTCGTACGGGTGGACAGAGTTTGGCCAGCGCTGCGTCCTGGCACGGCGATTGATCGAAGCCGGAGTCCCGGTCGTCAACGTCAGTTACTGTCACACCCCCAGCGGTTCGTGGGATACGCACAGCGACAATTTCAACAAGATGAAGAAGTCGCTGGCTCCGACGCTCGACGCTGCATTGCATGGACTGATCACTGACCTCGGCCACCGTGGCCTGCTCGACGACACGCTGGTGGTCGTCAACGCCGAGTTCGGACGCACGCCCGCGATTAACCGAAACTCGGGCCGCGATCACTGGCCCTGGGTTTACTAGCTTGCCCTCTGTGGAGCGGGCGCCGCCGCCGGCACGGTCTTCGGTGCCTCAGACAACTCCGCTGCCTACCCTGCGGATGCTCCTCGAAACCAGGCTGACTTTGCTGCGACGCTCTACCATCTGCTGGGTGTCGATCAGGAGACGGTCCTTTACGACCAGTCAGATCGTCCACGCCCGCTGATTATCGGTCGACCGATCGACGAACTGCTGGCCTGACGCTGTTGCTTGTTGAGCCAGTGCTCAATGAGAGACAGTATCCGATCTAACAGTTAAGTCTGATGGGTAAGCTCCTCTCTGAGACTGGAAACACCATGCTGCATACGCGGACAACGTGCGCGGTGATCGCACTTCTAACGCTCTTCGGGCCCGGGTCTCTTCCTGCCCAGCAGGAAAGTAACCTGGCGGGAAAGAAGGCGGGCGAGGTTCGCGAGTTTGGAACAATGCCGAAACTCAAGCTGGCCTGGTGCCCGGCTGGCAACTTCGTCATGGGAGATGTTGGAGGACGGCACTTTGACGTGCAGTTGACGCAGGGGTTCTGGATCGGTCAGACGGAGGTCACTCAGGCTCAGTGGATGGCGGTGATGAACACCCGGCCTTGGACACCGGCGGACAACCCGGCCCCAGGCAATATCTTTGGTGTCAAGGAAGGTGCGAAGTATCCAGCCAGCTATGTCAGCTGGAGCGACGCTAACCGATTTTGCGTCAAGCTTTCAGCCCAGTTGAACGCGTCTGGGGAGTTGCCCGACGGCTGGAGATTTCGACTGCCCACGGAAGCACAATGGGAGTACGCCTGCCGTGCTGGAGGAGAGCACAACCTGTATCCAGGCCGCTCGACGGACAACAGCATCAGCTTGCTGGACTTCGCCTGGTTTGAATGGAATTCGGGGCGAAGCGTGGCCGATGCAGACCAGCATCCGCGCGAAGTCGCGTTGAAAAAACGAAACGTCTGGAATCTGTACGACACGTCCGGAAACCTGGAAGAATGGGTTCTGGACGGTAGCCCTGTGTTCCACGGACGTCGCTTTGTCGGTGGAAAAGATCCGTATGTGGTGTCCAACGGACAATTTCGAGTGACACGGGGAGGCTGCTATCTGACACCGCAGAATGACTGCGAGGTTATCTCCGGCCATTCGCGGCACAGCTTCTACGATAAACTGTCGACAACCG
>JAPOLP010000680.1 GCA_029977045.1 Planctomycetota bacterium | reverse complement strand
TCTCGGCAAAGCTGGCGGACGGAGTTCTCGTCATCGCCGAGCCGCAGAACATCAACCGCTTCGCGATCAGACCAGACGAACTTCCCGAGCGACCACAACGCATCCGCATCGGCAAGTCCGCCAGCGAATTTCCATTCCCCGCGGGCCGAGTCGAGCTGGCTCGACTCGACGGCCAATGGCAACTCGTGGACGAGGACAATCAGCCAAAGCCAACCGGCAAACGACCGCGCCTGCAGGGACCGATCGACGACGCCTTCACGACGCCCTTCCTGTGCGTTCGTGGAACCGGCCAGCCCTGGAACGAGAACGTGCAGAAGTACGCGGACGCGAGCCTGCGCCGCTTCGCCAGCGAATGGCACCACTACCTGCGCGGCGAGCTACCCATCAAAGACGACGTCGACGTGACCGAGGACGACATCCGCACCCGCAACCTGATCCTCTTCGGCGACCCCGGCAGCAATCGCCTGATCGCCAGAACGCTCCCGCACCTGCCGCTGAGCTGGTCCCGGAAAACGCTGCACATGGACGGCCAGGACTTCCCCGCGTCAGACCACGTCCCCGCCCTGATCGCCCCAAACCCGTTGCCCGGAGCGCAAGCCCGCTACGTCGTCCTCAACACCGGCCACACGTTTCACGAATCCGAACTCTCCAGCCTCAACTACCTGCTCTTCCCCCGCTGGGGCGATTGGGCCGTCCTGAAACCAACGGTGTTGACCGATGAATCATCCTCGGTGACAGAGCACGTTCGTCGCGCCGGTTACTTCAACGAAAGATGGCGATTTGCAATTCCACCAGCCAGCCAATGATTCTCGCGATCACCGCCGAATGTGAGTCACTGCCAGAAGTCACTGCTACAAAGGATGGAGTGCCCCCGTTTTCCGTACCACTCGAACACGACGTCCCACGCCCACACATCGTCCGGATGGTCGGCCCGGCGGTGATCGCAACCGTTCTCGTGATGTCCTGAATGACGTGTGTTCCGCTGTTTCTTCGGCACGCTCAGGTCCTCGCGACGCCACAGTCGATAAGCCGTTTGGCATTCACGCTCCAGCCGTGCTGGCAAAGCTTGTTTGTCACCATCCGATAACCGTAGCGGGGAAACTGCTCGACCACTTGCAGCATCCGGGCGATCAGCCGCGACTCATCATCGGGCACCTGCGGTGTGTATCGATGACTGCTGCGAGGCTGGCCAACCACCTGGCACGCCCTTCGTTCGGACACGGAAAACGAATGCTGCAATTCATCCACCGCAGCTCGCTTCCGAGGAGGCTCGCGAGCGAACGCGAGCATTGCTGATGCTTACCAGTTTCCCGCTGCGATGTGCTTCAGCATCTGGATGTCGAGTTCCTTGTCGGCCACGATCTGCTTCAGACGGCGGATCTCGTCATCCAGCTGTTTTAGACGATTCGCTTTCTCGCTCTTCATTCTGCCGTACTTCTGATGCCAGCGATGATAAGTGGCCTCGGCGATCTCAAGTGTCTGCAGAGCTACCGCCATGTTCTGGCCGGCGTTCACCATCGCATCCGCATCGCGAAGCTTCGAAACGATCTGCTCGGGCGTATGACGTCTACTGTGCTTCTGCGTCATCGAAAGTCTCCTCGCCCGGAATCGGGGGCCTGAGATTCTCAAAACACCTGGTGCCGTTTAAAGGATGCACGCCAATCGGCGAGGGCACCATCGGCTTCGACCAGCGCATCCTGCACGGCCCGTCGCCCCCGTTCAAAGAGACCGCCGAGGATTTTCGCAAGCAATCATTCGAGACGACAACCACCAGCATCAAAGCCGGCCAGGTCGACGCGACCATCGAACCCGGCAACCGCATTACCGTGCAGACGCAGAACGTCCGCCGCTTCTCCCTCTGGCTCCGCCCCGGCCATATCGACCCGGAGCAACCCGTGACGATCACCATCAACGGCCACCAGTCCACGCATCAACTGCAGCCATCGCTGATCGAGTCCCTGCGCAGCTACCAACGCCAAACAGACTGGACCCGAATCTACCCCTCCCGAATCGAGCTGCCGGGCGACGAGTCGCCGATGAACGGAATTCATTCCGTTCATCGAATGCCACAGCCAAGGTAATCCTCGTAGGGTGCGTGCAGCGGGCTGGGCGTGGTTCGGTACGTTGCGCTGACCCACTCTGATGAACCCCGCGCGCTGTGATGGCAAACGCCTGCCCGCGTAACGCACCGATTGGCCCAGGTCACTCCACCTGTCGTTTATACACAAGTTGGTCAGTCGGGTCTAAATGTGATCCATGCGGTGGCGAAGTCGGTCATGCGGCGGAGGGCGGTCCAGAGGGTCTGAGGGCCGGGTGGGGCGTCGCGTGAGCGGTTGTTATGGCCGCCGAGGGTCGCCAGGAGTGCGACGAACTCGCTCAAAGGCGGGGCGGAGGTCGGCGGCTTTGAGCGGGTTGTCACCTGCCAGACCGACTTCCATTCGGCAGCGGTGAACACCGCCGAGCAGGGCAGGTCCGGGCACTCGCGGTTCAGGGCCGTCACGCTCAGAACACGCCACGCGATGATCTGGTAGAACGCCAGGCAGTTCTTCACGCGCGACGTTGTTTCGAGCTGCAGTTGCTCCACGCGGCAGCCGCTCTTGAGCACGCGGAAGTACACTTCGATCGTCCACCGCGCCGCGTAATAGTCGATGACGCGTTCGATCGCGTCGCTGGTTTCAACAGGCAGCGAGGTGATCAGCAGCCACTCGACGTCGGTGCCATCGCCCGGGCCGCCGGCTTCCTCGACATGCACGATGTTGACATTCACCGGCGGCAACGACGAGCGCGCGTGCGGCGGCCTGATCGTCACAGGTCGAGCCCGTACCTGCAGCGTCGCCTGGCGAGCGGCACGCTTCGGTGTCTGCGGCAGCGAAACTGTTCGCTGCAGACGCACCTCCGAATCGCGGACTGCGTCGCTGACGCGCTGGTAGCCAGCCGGCCCGCGATCTGAGTCACGCTGCAGCGTGCAGTGCTTGTTCTTCGCCCGGATCACGAAGTCCGCGGCAGCAGCGTCCTCGCCCGCTTCGACAAAGATGTCGTACAGATCACCTTCCCGATCCGCCACGCTGATGATCTGCGTGTCGGGAACTTCGCCGGCCAGTCGCGACGCCAGCCGGAAGCCCTCCAGCCAGCGGAAGCTTTCTTTCTGTTCGATCGGCAGCGTACGGCGTTCTCGCGTTTGTCCGAGGCTTTCCGCCGTGCGGTCAAACAGCGTCACCCCGACCACACCCAGACACAGCCGCTCGGGAGTGACCGCCAGATGCGTGTGGTCGTACAGGCCGAACCGGTCCGCCTTGTTGAGGCAGCCGGCGTCCGCGGGTGGATGCGGCGTGAAGTCCAGTTCGGTCGTGTCCTGCAGAACGAGCACCACGTTGTGGCCGCGAATGCGCTCGAGCGTGGCCGCGTAATGCGGTTCGAGGATCGCTTCGGGACTGACCTTCGAGTTATCAAAGAAGCGATACGCCGCGATCGTGTCCGCCCATGTGAGACACGCCGCATTGATACTCGCCTGAGGATCCGCCGCCAGAGTTTCCATGATCCGCTGACTCCGCTCCTCCAGCCGCCGGTCCCCAAGATCGATCCCGCACAACTCATCCACAATCCGCTGACACATCCTGCGATCCCTGCAGTTCTGACAGTGAAACCACTCCCAGAACTACGCCAGCGCAAACGCCGTGCCAAAGCTGATCCCGACTTGTGTATAAACGACAGGTCGGAGACCCAACCTACTGGGCGACGGCATCAGCCGGGATGCGATTCTCGATTCGGACGGCTCTCCGGCCCGTGGATCAACTGCGACGGGCCTGCTAACCTCAGTCTCAATGGGGTCTGAGATGCGGCGGGGCAGGGGATTGAACAGCTCTTCCGTTGCTTGAATCACGCTCAGCTTTTTGCCTGGAGTCACGATGCTGCAGATTGATCAGAAAGAAACGGACGGAGTTACCGTACTCGGCCTCAAGGGGCGGTTGATTCTGGGGAATGAGAGCACGACGCTGGCTCAGCAGATCAAGCAGACGGTCGCGGACCAGGTTA
>JAPOLP010000383.1 GCA_029977045.1 Planctomycetota bacterium | reverse complement strand
TCGGACGCTCGTCTCAGTCGCTGCCGCGATCGGGGTTACCGCATTTCTCGCAACCGCAGTCGGCGGAGTGGCACGGTGGAACCGCCAACAGGCTGAACAACAGCAGCAGCAGAATCTGGCGGGCGACATTCACGGCTTCCTGGCCGATGCCACGACGGCACTGCAGCAGCCGACGACGGACGTTGACCTCTGGAGGGCGAATCTCGAACTGGCCGGCGGAAACCTCGCGCAAGCGGAAACACTGCTGCCGCAATTGAAGAACGCAGCAGCATTCTCGCGCGAAGCTCAGTCATTGCGGGACCTGTTGAATCAGGACCTCACACAGGCTGCCGCCGTGCAGGAACTCTTTGAAGCTCGTGACCTGGGCGTCGGCGCCGATCCGGCTTCTGGTGGCCGGGATACCGCCCGCAGTGTCAGTGCTGTTCGCGCGGCACTGTCGAAATGCGGAGTCGCTCCGGTTCAGAGCGATCCAGAGATTGCAGTTCGACGCCTCCGGGCATTTCCGCCAGCACTGCACGCGGAGATCGTCGAGTCGCTCGACTTCCTGATCAACGAGGACACTCTGGGCACTGGAATCACCTGCGAGATTCACGTCGAAGAACAGGCCGCAGACTCGCCGACAGATGCGACCGAGGTCGCTGCCGTGGACTCGCGAGGCGCGCTGCTGATCGACTTCATCGAGAACGAGACCGAAGCAGACATCGAAGCCTGGGCGGAAGAAAACGATTCGCCTTCGCTGTATGCCGGCCTGAAGCTGCTGGCTCTGCGTGACGCCGGCGATAGCCAGTCACGACCACTCGCTGAAGCTGACTTCGTTGACGTGACCGCCCGCACTCCGGACGAGATCACTCAGCGGTTTGCCGGAGAGCCGGGGACGACGGTTGAGGTCATGGTCGAATCGGCGGAGCATGGCCGCTACGTCGTACCGCTGAAACGTCGCGGAGCCGAGGCATTCTGGGCGGCCGCGGTGTTGAAAGACTTCGATCCGCATCCGTGGCGGACGAAACTGCGGACAGCGATCCTGGCCGCCGATCATCAGACGCTGCGCGAGCTGGCGATTGTCGACGATCTGGAATCGCAGTCAGCGTTCAGTCTGGTCCTGCTGGCCAGCAAGCTGCCCGAACCCGAACGGTCCACCGATGCGATCCGTGTGCTGTATGCCGCCCAGGAAGCCCATTCCGATAACTATTGGGCGAACATGTATCTGGGGCTGGCCTTGCAGTTTCAGGCTCGTCGGACTGACACGCTGGAAGCGGCCCGGTTTTACACCGCGGCAACCGCTCTGAATCCGGCCAGTCCACGAGCCTACCAGAACATCGCGATGGCGCTGCTGTCGATGCAGCGGTTCTACCCGGCGATCATGGCTCTGAAGCGAGCCGTCGAGATCGCACCTGAAGAACACAACCTGCGATTCTCACTCGCCCGCATCCTGCATCACATGGGACGTTTTGACGAGGCAGTGCCGCAGTACGAGGAACTCATTCGCCGGACTCCCGACGATCCAGATCTGCTGCCGTACCTCGGCGAGATCTACGAAGCTCAGGGACGCGTCGACGATCAGGTGCGGCTGTACCAGCAGGCCGTCGAACTCGACCCGACCGCGACGTCACCACATTACCGTCTCGCCCGAGCCCTGCGGCTGGCTGGCCGGGAAGCCGAAGCGGACTCGACTTACGATCGAATTCTGCAGGAGTGCCAGCCTGACCTCGACGGCTTCCGCATGATCTACTCGTTCCATCCAGAGAAGGCTGACGCGCCGTTTTCGCCGGACGAGGTCCGCGAGACGTTCACGCAGAACCTGACCACCGCCGAGCGTCACAAGTGGATGGGCTACGTCCTGCTGCAGATCACCGAGCCTCCCGCCGCTCTCAGTGCCCTCCAGGAATCTCTGCGACAGAATCCCAACGACGCGGACACGCATTACTTCGCCGCCTTGACCCACGAACTCCTGCACGACTCCGAAGCTGCCATCGCTGAGCTTCAACAGTCAGTAAAACTGGCCCCGGAACACCCCTTCGCCCAGACTCGCCTCACAAATCACCAGGCAAAGTGACCGCAGGCAGCAACCTCAACCGGCGTCTGGTGCGGCAGGCCGGCGGCATCGGAAACCGATGAAAGACCAGCCTCTCACCTGGTCCACCAGAATCGACCCACACGCCGGCAGGATCCAGACGCAGCAAGGCAGCAAGTTGCCCAGAGGCTATACTCTCATCGTTCATTCCGCAGTGAAAGCCCGCGCCGAAATGACCACCCCGCCCTTCACCGCCAGCGAAAGCCTGCGAGCCCTCTCAACGGTCTTCGCGATCTACGACTCGGAAAGAAGCAGTCGCCTGCAAACCATCGGATAACCTTCGCTGCAGTCTGCCTCGAAAACAGTCGACTTCTCAGATGACCATCAAAGCTGCAACGAGCCCAACGCGCGGACACTTCGTTCTGCGCTGAGTTCTTCTGACGCAAGCCTGCATCACCCGGAGCAATGCCATCAGGAGCCAGGGCAGCTACTCCGCGACAATCAGTAGCGTTGCGAACCAGCGGTTAGTCGCTGGCGACTGGAAAAGTTCAAGGCCGTAAGCCGTGATGCCGCTATCGAGAGCGTCACCTTCCAGCTCGCCGCTTGATCGCCAGTGCTCGACCGCCTGACTGGCTGCTGACTGGATCGTCGTTGTGGCGTCGGTCGCGAATACCAGTTCCCGCACGCGAGCATCGTCGCCGAACTGCTTTCGCACAGCGTCGCGTCGCTCGTCCGGTTCAAACAGCCCGGTCTGGTCGAGATGAGCCATGTAGCGTGAGTTTCGGTTCGCCAGGTCGTTCAGCTTCTCGTCGTACTTGAGATCGGCGAACGCGGATTTCGGGAGACCGCTCCGCAGGCCCAGCAGCAAACTGCGCTGGCTGATCGTGCCTTCCGGCAGCGACAACGACGGCTGCAGCGCGGCGATGATCGAGTCCTGCTCGGTTGCACCAGGAAACGCCGAGACAACTCGACCGAAGTTCGGACTGTCCGTTCGCGTCAGGTCGACGACGGCAATGCCTGGCTCGCCCTGCAGATGCCGGAACGAGCGGTGATCGAGCAATCGCGGAGCTGTCTCAACGGGCCGCCCTGTAACCGGCATCGTCGTCGGTACAACGACGCAAATAACGTCATCAGCCCCTTCGATGTCAGCTGCGTCCGGAAGACCGTCGGTTGAGACGTTGCCTGCTTCACTGACTGGTTCGCGAAACAGCATGATCAGAAACCGTCGCTCGGCAATCGCTCGCTGATACGCAGCAACGTATTCGCTGGTCCATTCGCTGGACGTCTCAGGTGTCGTCGAGGGTTCCGAAGTTGTCGTCGATGCAGTGTCAGCTGACTTTTCGGCGGCGGGCTTGCCGCTGTCAGAACTCGCCTGCGGTTTGACATCTTCCTTCTCAACTGAGGGCGTCGCCGCGTCCGATTTTGCCAGCGCTTCGTCACCCGGCGACTCTTTTGCATCGTTCGATGTTTCTGGATCGCTTTCCGTCTTGAGCGTCACTTTCGGCGATGCTTCGGCATCCGTCGCAGCCTTCACATCAGTCGCAGTGTCCGTGTCTGACGGAGTCGCTTCCGACAGCGACGGCTGAGGCGGCGCTGGTCGCGACGGTGCCGGAGGCTCCGCAGTTGCAGCAGGTTTCGCACTCTCTTCTGGCGGAATGCGATCGACCAGTTGTGGCTCGCCAAATGCACTGGCAACACCGGGCAGATCAAGCCGCCGCGGTTCTTTTGCTGCTGCGAACGGACGAAGTGGTTCGTTGCCGTACTCAAGCCGGTTCTTAAACGGCTCTGGCCGCTCCGGCATATCAGGCAGGCCCTGCAGGTTCGCGAGTTCGTCTACGACTTCGGTTTCGTTCGTTTCTGTCGTCGCTACTTCCCGTCCTTCACCGACGTTGGCTGCTTCGGAATCAGCTTCCGTGACAGACACGTCAGACGATTCTGGTTCGTCGAGTTCCGGAGGAGTCACGGCTGCGAGTGCGGGCAGTGGATCGATCGCTTCCTCACCAGATACGGACGCGATCCAGTAGGTCGCTCCGACGAGCCCGCTGAGCATCACTGTTGCCGCGACAGCGCCGGTTGGAAACGCCGTCCGTCGTTCGACTGTGACGGGCTGCTGGAACAAAGCCCGTTCGCAACGCGGGCAGGTATCAATCGACGTGTCCTGCCGAATGAACAACAGCGAGCAGTCGTCGTGCGGACAGAGCATCACGTCGCCCATGCTGCGGCGACGCTGAAAGCCCCAGCACCAGACCAGCCGGTCGGAACTTCCCGCTGGTCGCACGCGATAGAGGAACCCGTCGTGCTTGACGATCGGCGGTTCCAGCCGGTTGAAGATCAGACGCTCGCTGGGGCTGACGGGCCGGACATCGAACAGTGCTTTCTTCAACCGGTCGTAATCACCGGCAAGATGCCCGTCGAGATCGCTCTGGGTGGCCAGCGCGTGCTCGGCGATCTTTAGCCGCTGGCCTCGGCTCTGCACGTAAAAGTGGACGCCGTCTTCGTCGAGTTCCGGCTCGGCCAGCATGTCGCCGAACCAGCCCAGCAGGACCTGATACGCGAGCTTTCGCCCGTCGAGCATCGGCAGGCCGGGCGCGAGCGCCTGCGCCAGGAAGTCGGAGTCTTCAGAAAACGCGATACGAGCCAGCAGGTCGGTCATGGATGAACTCGCCGGAAATCAGTGCCCGCCGTCATCCATGACCGGCTGTTCGGTTAATCCTCGTTCGCGAGGACTTCTTCAATCGCTGCAAACACTTCGTCACACAGCCGATCGACCAGCTCCCCCGGCATCGCTGGAGCCGGCATGAGAACGATCGTGTCGCCCAGCGGCCGGACGATGACGCGGCGGCGGCGCGCAGCCAGAGTGACTTTGTGTCCGATTCGTCTATCGGCTCCAAAGGGGGCCAGAGAATCAGCGTCTCTGACCAGCTCGATACCAGCCATAATGCCCTTGTGTCTGATTTCTCCGACAGAAGAGCACCGCGCCGCGAAGTCGGTCAGACGGGTTGTCAGGCGTGCCTCGTTCGAGCGGATATTGCCGAGCACGTCGTTCGTATCGAACAAACCCAGTGATGCCAGTGCTGCGGCGCACCCCAGCGGGTTCCCGGTGAAGGTATGACCGTGATAAAACGTTTTGCCGGCCCAGGGCACATCGAGAAACGCCTCAAAGATCGCGTCGGTCGTCAGCGTCGCCGCGACCGGCAGGTAGCCGCCGGTCAGTCCCTTCGCGAGACACATCAGATCCGGCGTCACGGATTCCTGCTCGCAGGCGAACATCGTACCGGTTCTGCCGAATCCAACGGCCACTTCGTCAGCGATCAGCGGGATGCCGTACTCGGCGGTCAGCTCGCGAACGCGTTTCAGATAACCCGGCGGATGCACCAGGATCCCCGCCGCTCCCTGCACCAGCGGTTCGATGACGAACGCCGCGATCCGCGCATGATTCTCGACGATCGTCCGCTCCAGCTCGGCGAAGCATTGTTCGAGGTATGACTCTTTGGTGTGCCCGTCCGGAACCCGAAGCGCGACCGGCGAGGGCACCGTCAGCTTCTTGAACAGCAGGTCGCGATACGTCGCGTGAAAGACGTCCATCGCGCCGACGCTAACCGAACCGATCGTGTCGCCGTGGTAAGCCTCGGCCACCGAAACGAACAGATCGCGATGCTCCGGCCCGCCAGGCTTCTGAGCGTGATACTGGTAAGCGATCTTCAGCGCTGCTTCGACGGACGTCGCCCCGCTGTCGGAATAGAAGACCCGGTTCAGCCCGTCAGGCGTCCGGTCAACCAGCTCCTTTGCGAGCCGGATCGCATGCTCGTTCGACAACCCCAGCAGCGTCGAGTGTCCAACGCGGTCGAGCTGCTCGCGAATCGCCGCGTCGATCTCCGGCACTCGAAACCCGTGGACGTTGCACCACAGCGCCGAGATGCCGTCGAGATACCGCTTCCCGTCACTGTCGATCAGCTCGAACCCGT
>JAPOLP010000788.1 GCA_029977045.1 Planctomycetota bacterium | reverse complement strand
CGATCCCGATCGCGATGATCGCTGCGATGACCGACGTCCGTATTGAGGACCTGACGATCGTCGTGTTGATCCATGAGTTGGCTCATGGTTACACGCATGTCGGCAGCGACATTGACGGCAGACAGTGGGACACAAAGGGTTTTGCAAGTTCAGCACTCGAAGTTGTCGAAGGTCTCGCTCAGTTCTACACGCATGTCATTACAGACCATCTTGCGTCTCGGACACCGGGGCCACAAGAAGCCTTCAGGAAACTCCTCTCGCTCCAGAGTGGGCCATACCAGACGCACCAGAAGTGGATTGACAAGCAGCCAGACCGTACCGGCGAAATTGTCCGTTTTACGATGGTGTCGGCACGCAACACTGGAGCTGTCGACTATCCAGCATGGAGGCGAGTCTTTTCGCGAGCAGCATCCAGTTTGACTCGCAAGAAGCAGCCAACCGGGATTGGCATGTTTGCAGACTCCAGTGATCAGGACACACAGTCGTAGTTGCTTCCACTATGCCAAAATCACCAGAAGAACTCGCGCATCAGGAATGGATCGGCTATGTGCAGCCGGTGGGCCTCATTGTGTCCATTCCGGCCATGCTGGAAGCCCAGTGCTACGTCGATAAGAACATCATGGCCGAGCACGCTCGCTTCCTGAGCTGCCTGCCTCGCGACGACGACCAGATCATCCCGGAGATTCGCGACCTTTCCGAGTTCACGCAGAAGGTGCTCGAATGGGAAGCCGCCGACCTGGCTGAAGTTCCAGCGCGTGGCGCGCTGGCCGGAAACATGGCCTCGCTGGAAGTCGTTCTGCCGCAGTACCACGAAACGCTGCGCCCGACGCACGCGGTACCGGCGTTTGAACCGGGTGAGGGACAGAGTCCCTGGATGATGCTGGTCCAGAATCTGGCTGCCGGGACGAACTTTGATGATGCCACCGAAGCTGATTCTGCCCGGCACTGGAATGCAGCTCCACAGGCGAAGTTCGAGCGACTGCTGCGCGAAACCGGCGTCCCGATCGGACTGCTTTCCAATCGCCGTCAGTTCCGACTCGTCTACGCTCCCAAGGGCGAATCAAGCGGCCATGCGACGTTCAACGTCGATGAAATGACTCAAGTTGCCGGTCGGCCGATGTTTGCCGCCCTGCACATGCTGCTGCGTGCCGACCGTATGGGCTTTGGCACGCTCGGCGAGAAAGACTGCCTGCCGGCCATGCTGGAGAACAGCCGCAAGTATCAGAACACGGTCTCCACCAAGCTGGCCGAACAGGTACTGGCTGCGCTGTATGAACTGATGCGGGGCTTTCAGGCTGCCGACGATGTCCGCAATGGCGAACTGCTGCGGGAGATTCTCGCGACTGAGCCTAATCACGTGTATGGCGGCCTGTTGCGCGTTCTGATGCGGCTGGTGTTCGTGATGTACGCGGAAGATCGCGATCTGCTTTCCAGCGACCCGGTCTATTCCAACCACTACTCAGTCACGGGCCTGTTCAATCGGCTGCGGGAAGATTTCGGTCGCCATCCCGACACGATGAATCAGCGGTTTGGAGCGTGGTCACAGCTCATCACACTGTTCCGTCTGATTTACGAAGGCGGCCAGCACGGCGACTTCAAGCTGCCCGGTCGCAAAGGCTACCTGTTTGATCCCGACCGATATCCGTTTCTGGAAGGTCGGCAGCGTTCCAATTCTCCCTCGCCCCTTCAAGGGGAGAGGGCCGGGGTGAGGGGTGATCACGCAGACCCGCCCATCCCCCGTGTAAGTGACGGTGTCATCTACAACGTCCTCCGCAACCTGCTCATTCTCGATGGGGAACGGCTCAGTTATCGGACGCTGGATGTCGAACAGATCGGCTCGGTTTATGAGACGGTGATGGGCTTCAACCTGGAAGTCGCCCAAGGCAGGTCGATCGCCATCAAGCCGGTCAAGACTCACGGCGCTCCGGCAACGATCAACCTGGAGGAACTCCTCGACACCCGAGGGAAAGACCGGGCGAAATGGCTGAAGGACCACAGCGATCAGTCACTGGGCAAGGAAGCCGCCAGGCTGCTCAAGGAAGCGGAAACCATCGAGGAGTTGCTGACGGCTCTCGATAAGAAGATTCAGCGTAAGGTCACGCCCGGCGTCGTTCCGAAAGGGGCGATCGTCCTGCAACCATCCGATGAACGCCGCCGCAGCGGTTCGCACTACACGCCGCGCTCGCTCACCGAGCCGATCGTCCGTACGACACTCGAACCGATTCTGAAACAGCTCTGCGATCCCGAAGCCGATCTGTCCGAGGTGTATCAGCCCTCGCGTGAGGACAGGAAGCGCTACACCGCCGGCGAACTCGATGCCCGCGTTCGAGCGTCCGAACGGGCCATCGAATATGCGAAGCTCGCCCGTGAAGTCGGCACGCCGCATCCGTCGCAGATTCTGGACTTGAAGATTTGCGATCCAGCGATGGGTTCCGGGGCGTTTCTCGTAGAAACCTGCCGACAGTTGGGCGACCACCTGATTGACGCCTGGGCCGCTCACAACCTGACGCCGAACGACATTCCGCCCGATGAAGACGAAGTCCTCTACGCCCGCCGTCTGGTCGCTCAGCGATGTCTGTACGGCGTCGACAAGAACGACATGGCGGTCGATCTGGCCAAGCTGTCGCTGTGGCTGGTGACGCTGGCCAAAGACCATCCCTTCACGTTCCTCGACCATTCACTGCGTCACGGCGATTCGCTGGTCGGCCTCACCCGCCGCCAGATCATCGGCTTCCACTGGGAACCGAAGAAGCAGAAGCAGTTTGGCGAAGACCTGATCCAGAAGCGGCTCGACCGAGCCACCGAGGCCCGCGCGAAGATTCTGAACGCCCGCGAGGACGTGCCGTACCGCGATCAGGAGCAGCGGCTGGCCGTGGCCGACGAGGCCCTGAACGTCGTCCGCATGACCGGCGATGCCTGCGTGAGTGCGTTCTTTGCCGGCTCAAAGCCGAAGGAGCGCGAAGCCCGTTGCGAGGAACTGTTTGCGAGCGTCAGTGACTGGTACGCAAGCGGCCACGACATCAGCAAGCGCGGCCCCATCGCCGCAGCCGCAGCGAGCCTCAGAAGCGGCGAGCATCCGATTCCGCCGTTTCATTGGGAGATTGAGTTTCCCGAAGTGTTTTCACGGGAGAATGGCGGGTTCGATTCGTTTGTTGGGAATCCGCCGTTCGCAGGGAAAAACACACTCGTGAATGCAACCCGTGTCGGCTACCTGTACTGGCTAAAAGAGCTACACGTCGAGTCTCATGGAAATGCTGACCTTGTTGCACATTTTTTCCGTCGTGCCTTCTCGTTGCTCCGCGAAAACGGATGCTGTGGCCTTGTCGCAACTAAGACGATCCGCCAAGGCGACACGAGAACCACCGGCCTCCGGTTTATCTGCGAGAACGGAGGGAACATTTACCATGCAACGAGACGGCACAAGTGGCCAGGCGCTGCCGCCGTTACGATTAGCGTCATTCATTTCATGCGGGGCACGCCAAGTTTCGCACCATTACTTGACAACGTTGCTGTTCAACGGATTACTGCATTCCTCTTTCATGCTGGCGGTAATGAAGATCCT
>JAPOLP010000425.1 GCA_029977045.1 Planctomycetota bacterium | reverse complement strand
GAACATTCCCAGAGGTCCGCTGGAAGGCCTGTCCATCTTGACCGGGGCTGTCAACACGACGGGTGCTCCAGTGGAGAACGGGATCACTCAAGGGCCGTCCCCCGATGACATCCAGCCGGGCGACCCACTGTTCTTCCAGATCAATCCAAATGATGCACAGGGCTTGGCAGATTCGATCACGACTGCGGTCACCGCCGGAGCCAACCTGACCCCACCGCCACCACCACCGCCGCCGGCAACTCCGCCGGTACTCGGCAATGTGGATGACACAATTTACGGTGGGCCGGGCGACGACACGATTCGAGCTGCAAGTTCGAATGACCATATCGTGGGTAACTCGGGAAATGATCTGATCGAAGCTGGCGGTGGAAATGACACCGTCTTTGGCGGCTCGGGCGACGACACGATCAACGGATCTCTCGGTGACGACAGGCTGTATGGCCAGGGCGGCGACGACGTGCTCAATGGAGGACTCGGCGACGATACGCTTGGCTGGGACGGAGAAGGGCAGGGGCAGGACAGCCTGTTTGGTGACGAAGGATTCAACACTGTTGAAGTTCAGGGCGACAATTCTGACAACTCATTTGTCGTTTCGCAGAATGCCGAGGGCAACCTGACGGTCACCGATGGCCCGGCTGTTCTGACTGTCGACCGCAGCTTCCGCAGCATTATCGTCAATGGTGGCGGTGGCGACGACACGATCACGGTTCTCAATGTCAATCGAGCTGGCCTCGCCGCGATCTCTCTCGACGGCAATGGCGGCAACGATCTCGTCGACGCGTCTGCCGCGGTGGTCGGGAACGTCAAGCTTCGTCTGAACGGTGACGCTGGTGAGGACACGCTCATCGGAAGTGCGTTTGATGACCGCATTGATGGCGGAGCCGGTGATGACTCGCTGATTGGAAACGACGGCGATGACAGCATTCTCGGCGGAGAAGGTTCCGATACGGTGGATGCCGGCGCCGGTAACGACACGATCAACGGAGGCAACAACAACGACAGTCTCTCCGGCGGCGCTGGCGACGACAGCATCTTCGGCGGGCTCGACAACGACACGCTGATGGGCGACGACGGCAACGACACGCTTCTCGGGCAGTTCGGCGACGACCTGCTGGTTGGCGGAGCGGACGCAGATTCACTCGAAGGGTCATCCGGCAGCGACACGCTGCACGGTGGCGGCGGCCACGACTTCCTCGACGGTGGCCGCAACGACGACGTCATCCGCGGCCAGGCTGGCGATGATACGATCCTCGGCGATCATGGCGACGATTTCATCGACGGTGACGATGGCAACGACGAAATCCTCGGCGGCGATGGCGACGACACCATCATGGGCGGTGACGGCGACGATGGTATTTCGGGCGGCGACGGCAACGACCTCCTGAAAGGCGAACTCGGACAGGACACGATTGTTGGTGGCGACGGCGACGACTTCATTGTTGGCGGCGGTAGCAGCGACATCCTGCTGGGTGAGCAGGGAATCGACAGCCTCAATGGCAACAGCGGCAACGACATCGGAGCGACCGGCGAAGGCGACGATCCGGAACCGCGACGGATCGAGTTGATTGACGAGACGTTCGTGCTGACACCCGCGATGCTTGCCCACCTGGACGGCCTGTGATCCTCGCTTTCCTGTCAGCTGCGAGGTTCGAGCACGCCAGTCCGCACAGCAACCTGTTTCTGATTGCCGATCGCCAGTAGCATCGGTCGCGATGTCGCTGCCTGATTAACGAGGCGGCTGCCGATCGGCGGAACGTGACCAGAAACGGGTAACAGTTCGATGCTGCAACTTCAGCAACAGGGCCTGCGTTTGTGCGACGGAATCTCGCGGCGCGAGGCCGTGCGTATTGGTGGTCTCGGAGCACTTGGCGTCTCCCTGCCGCAACTGCTCGGTCAGCGGGACGCGAACGCTGCGACGGCAACTTCTGCCGTCTCTCAGCCTGGAGTCGCCTTCGGCAAGGCGAAGTCCGTGATCCTGTTCTGGCTGGCCGGAGGACCTCCGCAGCACGAGACGTGGGATCCAAAACCGGACGCTCCGGAAAACATCCGAGGCCCGTTCGGCCCCATTCCGACGCAGACGCCGGGGCTCTTCATCAGTGAGCTGATGCCAAGGACCGCTCAGCTGACCGATCGGATCGCGGTGCTGCGGGCTGTCGTGTCTGGCGACAACTCGCACTCGTCGAGCGGCTATCAGATGCTGACCGGCGTCCCGCACGTGCCGCTCAGCCAGGAGAACGCAACGGCAAAGGCCCCGAATCTGTGGCCGTCGCTCGGCGCGATCACTCGCACGCTGCGTAATGATCGCGGCGGGCTTCCGGCGGCCGTCACGCTGCCAAAGCACATCGCCAACGTCGGCGAGATCGTCTGGCCGGGGCAGGACGGTGGCATCCTCGGTCGGCAGTTCGACCCGTGGCTGCTGACCTGCGACCCCAGCGACAAGAACTTTCAGATCCCCGACCTTAAGCTGCCCGAAGAAGTCCCGTTCGGCCGAGTTGGTCGGCGACGTGACCTGCTCGGACAGCTCGACAGCGTCACGCGACATCTCGACCAGCAGAACAGCGTGCAGAACTTCTCGCGGCGATTCGGGCAGGCGTTCGATCTGCTCAGCGGCAGCAAGGCACGCGAGGCGTTTGCGATCTCGCAGGAGTCCGACGCGACGCGCGATCGCTATGGCCGCTCGAAGTTCGCCCAGTCCGTATTGCTGTCGAGACGGCTGGTCGAAGCCGGCGTCTCGCTGGTGCAGGTCAACTGGCAGCAAATCGACGGCAAGGAAAACAACGGCTCGTGGGACGTCCATGCGAACTTCGCGCCGTGCTGCAAGGACTTCCTGTGCCCGATCATGGACCAGTCGTTCTCGGCTCTGCTTGAGGATCTCGAAGAACGCGGGATGCTCGACGAAACGCTGGTTGCGTGGGTCGGCGAGTTCGGCCACACGCCAACGATTAACGCGCGTGGCGGTCGCGATCACTGGGGCTCATGTTTCTCGGTCGCTCTGGCCGGCGGCGGCATTCGCGGTGGAGTCGTGTACGGAGCCAGCGACCAGCACGCCGCTCATCCCGTCAGTGGCCGCGTTGAACCGCGCGACATCGCCGCCACAATCTTTCACTGCATGGGCTACGAGCCTGAGACGCAGATGATCGACCAGTCGGGCCGCCCAATGCCGATCACGCGCGGCCATGTGATCAACGAGATCCTGTAGCCGGCACTGGTGCGATGCGGCCCGTTATCAACGTCTGCCTGATGCTCGCCTTCTTCCTGGCGATTCCCATCATCCCGTTCCTTTTGCTGGGCGAATCGTTCGAGCAGGACGTGCAGGCATGGCTGCAGCAGGAACGCGAACAGACTGGTGGTGTGCTCGCGGTAGCGGTCGTCGGAACACTCGCCAGCGACATCTTCCTGCCGATCCCGTCGAGTTCCGTCGTGACATACACCGGCGGAGTCCTCGGCCTGTGGCCCGCAACACTGTGGTCGTGGCTGGGGCTGACCGTCGGTTCGTGCTTCGGCTTCGGTCTCTCAAAGCTGCTCGGTAAACCCTTCGCTCGCCGCTTCGCCGAGCCCGCCGATCTCGAAAAAGTCGAAGCCGCCGCTTCGAGATACGGCCCGGCCATCCTCTTACTCAGCCGCCCATTGCCGATCCTCGCCGAAGCCTGCGTCCTGCTCTTCGGCACGACGGCCATGACCTGGCCCCGGTTTCTTTTGCCCGTTGTCGCAGCAAACCTCGGGATCGCCTTCATCTACGCCGCCTGCGGAGCCGGTTTCGAGGACCAGAAAACCCTCCTGGTCGCCACAGTTGCCTCCGGCACAGTTCCGCTATTGATCGCCCTCCTCATCCGCAAACGCCTGCCGACACTGGCCATTGACTCTGTTGAGGCACAGCCACGGGATTGAGTTTGGAGATCAACCACGAAAGACACGAAGTACACGAAAACAAGTCGCGTCGAGGTTTTAACTTATTTCGTGTAGTTCGTGTCTTTCGTGGTGGTAACAACTGGGAGTACTTCGAGTAGCCGACGCGGTGACTGTCTGTATGTCAAAAGCAGCGAAAGTCGGCCACTTCAATCGGTCTTCAGAAGTGCCGCCATCGCAGGGAGCTTCCTGCGAAGCTCAGTTGCCACAAGAGCCGCCATCTCTCGCGCACCTTTGCGGGAGAAGTGGGTGCGGTCGCTGGCGGCAGGGTTGAAGTCGGCGCTGCCGGCATCGCCGAGTTTCTCGTACAGGCTGAAGCTGGCGGCGTGCAGGTCGATGACCGGGGTATCGGTTTCCTTGCCGACAGCGAACATCCCATCGGCCCAGGGCTGCAGTGTTGTGACGGGCCTGTCGTTCTCGAAAACGCGGCGGGCGACCGGCGTGACCAGGACTGGAGTGGCCCCGACACTTCTCGCGTCACTGATGTAGAGCCGCAGGTTGTCGCGAAAGTCGCCTTCGGGGTCAGTGGTGCGGTCGCCTTTGCCCGGCTGATCGTTATGGCCGAACTGAATGAAGACGTAGTCCGGCTTCGCGTCGAGTACCGGTTGCCAGCGGTTTTCGCGGAGGAAGCTCTTGGAACTGCGGCCTGAGAGTGCGAAGTTCTGTACCTCGACCCGGTCGGTGAAGAACTCGCCGAAGACCTGCCCCCAGCCAGTCAGATCAGGGCGGTCCTTTGGCGGGTTGGGGTAAGACGCGACGGTCGAGTCGCCGATCAGGGCGATACGGACCCGATCGTTCGCCTCGCTCTTCTGCGCCGAGAGGTCCGCGTTGCGGCCAATCACCGCGATCAGCGACAGCAAGACGAGACGCAGCAGTCCGGAGCGAGTGATTGATTTCATGGCAGATGCCCTCTGGCCAACTATTGAAAACATGTGTCGCGGTAGTTCTGAAGCTGCATCTATGTCGCGAAACCGTAGCCAGGTTTCTCCGAAACCTGGAGCAACTCAGGAGTGCGGGGGCACTTCCTCGGCATTACTTTCACACAGATTGAACCGGACCTCAGCTTCGCTGCGAGTTTCGGAGAAACTCGCCTACAGCTGACCAGCGGCGAAGTATGCCGCTCAAGCAAGGCCGCGAACATCAAGTGGCTAATGAGTGCAGACAGGAACGATTCCCAATCCGCACCTCACCACCCAGAATGCCTGCCGCTCTGACTGACATCCCTGATTCCCTGGACCAGGTTCTGTTCTGTGAAACCAATCATCCTCGTTCTGCTGCTGACTCTGACAGTGGGAGTAACCAGCGTGGCCGAAGCTCAATTCATCGTCGCTCACCGGGGGGCATCGTACGACGCCCCGGAAAATACGCTGGCCGCTTTTCGACTGGCCTGGGAACGCAACGCCGACGCCATCGAAGGCGACTTCTACCTGACCGCCGACCAGCAGATCGTCTGCATCCACGACAAGACAACAAAACGCACCGCTCCCGGCCAGCCGGAGCTTTCCGTTGCCGAGTCGACGCTCGCGGAGCTGAGAACAGTCGACGTCGGAAGCTGGAAAAACGCCCGGTTCGCGGACGAGCGGATTCCGACGCTCGAAGAAGTCCTGGCCACCGTGCCGGACGGAAAACAGATCTTCGTCGAGATCAAATGCGGCCCCGAGATTCTGCCGGTGCTG
>JAPOLP010000736.1 GCA_029977045.1 Planctomycetota bacterium | reverse complement strand
GGCATCGAAATCGTCTGGTCCAGCGCCTTGAGCACACTGTGGCCGGCATTCCCGACAACAACAGCCGTCTCGTCATAAAACGTCGCCGCCAGCCCCGCCTCCAGAGCCGCCGCCCGATCCTCAGCATGCGGACCAGTCAGAACCGTCACCCCGAACTCAGCAGGCGGCTGCTCCAGGAAGCTTCCGACGTCTTCCTGATTGCTCAGCAGGGCCTCGATCCGGACTCTTAAGCCGTCGTCGTCACCACATGCCGCTGCAATCCATTCGGCCCGCTTCTGGCGGTCTTCAATTTCCAGGGCCTGCAGGAAGATGCTTTGCTCGTCCACGGTCTGTCTCCGGGGCGCCGCGTTTCAGGTTCGTCAGTGGGCAGTGACGCCTCGCTGGAGAGTGCGTATTTGGGACTGAGACTCCGCCAGAAACTTTTCAGTTTTTTCAAGAAGCCGATCAGCCATCGTCGCGCAGGGCTGTCAGCAGCCAGACGCGGGCATAAGTCCAGTCTCGTTCAGCACGTCGCAGGGGAATCTGGAGTGCTTTCGCCGCCTGCTCCATCGTCAGGCCGGCGAAGTATCTCAGGGAAACCAGCTCGGCCAGCTTCGGTTTCGTTTCCGCCAGTCGCGTGAGAGCTTCGTCCAGCGCGATCAGGTCCGGAGCTTTCTCGGGCACGACCAGATGCTCGGCCTTCAACGTTTCCCGTCCGCGGTCGCCGCCACGTTTCTGAGCCTGCCGACGACGGGCACTCTCGACCAGGATCCGCCGCATGGCCTGCGCCGCTGCCGCGTAGAAGTGTCCACGATGGTTCCAGTGAGGCTCGTCCGACTGATCCACCAGCCGCAAATATGCCTCGTGAACCAGAGCCGTCGGCTGCAGCGAATGCCCAGGTTGCTCGCGACGCAGTTCTATAGTCGCCAGCCGCCGCAGCTCGTCATAGACGAGCGGCAACAGATCAGCCGAGGCGTGATGATCGCCCTGCTCTATCGCCAGAAGCATTCGAGTGACATCGCTCATCCCGAAACGATATCCCAAACCGCGCCAGATTTCGCTCAGCCGCGTTCACGCACCGATTGACTGCAGAGAAATGTCGTCGGTAGTCCGCAGGGCCACAGCCACCGCTGTGGAGTCATTTGATGCGATTCAATTACCGGAGTTCGAAGTCGGCTTGGGGGCGGCAGAGCCACGAATCAATGTCGAGGCTTCTCGCCGCAGTGTCTCCGCAAACAACCAGTCCGGACTGACGGCCTCTGGCCGCGCGGGCAGTTCGCCGGTGAACTCATCGGTCCCCAGCGTTCTGAGAGCAACAGGAATCTCTGCTTCGGCCTGCCGCAGAGTTTTAACTGCGTTGTCTTCCTCGCCCTGCTGAAACAACGCCAGTGCCCGAACGACGAGTGCCAGCGCGCCCGACTGGCCGGTTGAGTCGGTCAATTTATCCGTCCAGGCAACGGCTTCATTCCAATTGCCTTCGCGGTATGCGACCAGTGCGAGGCTGCCCCGGAACCAGTTGTGATATCCGGCCCAGCGGGGACTGTCTTCTCCCTCGCGCAGGACCGGTACCGGCAGCTCCGCCACGTCGACCGTATCGGACAACAGCAGGCTGACCTTGCAGATTGTATCCGCGATCTCTGCCGAGGGCGCAGGCCCGAGCTGGTCCCTCATCTGCTCACCCAGCTGGCTAAAGCCTTCACGATCGTTAGCCATCAGCAGCAGACTGGCACAGTGGGACCAGCGCAGGCGATCACTCGGCTCGAAGTCGACAAACCGGCGAAGATCGGCGGCGGCATCACTCCATCGTCCCAGCTGGCTGCGGACGTATCCTCGATGCTGAAACACTCGTTCGTCATTCGGATGACGTTCCACCAGACGGTCCACTTCTGCGAGTTCCGATTTCCAGACGCCGTTTCGCACCCATTGCTCGCCTTCGGCAGTTGTCCGACTGCCGATTTCGATCAGGACCGCACGTCCCAGTTCCTGCAGTCCGCGGGGAACGATTGATGACGTCAGGTCCACACACGCCGACAGAGCGGCATCGTTCTGTCCCAGTTCATGACACAGGCAGGCAGACAGCATGTTCTGCATTCCAGAGTATAACGCTGCGTTCTGGTCGTCAGTCGTCTCGACAAGCGGCTGCGCGTCACTGGCGCGACCGATGAGAAGTAACGCCCCCGCGAGTCGGAGCCGTCGGGGCAGCAGCTCGTCCGAGTTCACCGCGTCAGCCAGAAGCGTTTTCCATTCCGAGCTGGCTGCTGGCACGTTCGATTCTGTGGCGGAACGGGGATCGGCTTACGGCTGCAGCATGGTCTTCAACCGTTCGATCAGCAATTCGGCCAGTTGAGTCTGCACGATCGGGTCGTGGGACACTCTATGAAATTCAGCATCGATACGCTGCAGTTGCTCATCCAGCGCTGTGGACGCTTCCGCGTGCCGTCCGAGTTGCCTGAGCATCGAACGCCGCACCAGCTGACCGCGATGATCCTCAGGATGATCGGCCAGATACCGATTCAGAAATTCCAGGGCTTTCGGCGATCCGGCCTGACGGTATCCGCCCGCAGCGCTGCACAGGCCAACGTGCCCGTTCCCGGTCAAATAGCCCAGATTCATGCCGTCGGGACTCCAGGCCAGTCCTTCGACGGTGCCTTCGGGGACATTGAACCAGAACAGCAGCGCCCCGGTGATTCCGTCCCAGATGCGAACCGTGCGGTCATTACTTGAGGATGCGATCCGATTTCCCTCGTTGTGCCAGCGAACGCATCGAACCGAGTCGGTGTGACCTTGCAGGGTCTGCAGGTGCTCCCCGGTGTTTACATCAAAGACTTCAACCGTGCGGTTGTCGCAACCCGCCGCCAGCCGGCCATCTTCCGGAGACCAGCTGAGCGAGTTGATCCACTGCACTTCGTCCCGGCCAAATCGGCACCGGATATCCCCCGTTGGGGCGTCAATCACCACTCCCTGCTGCCAGCCAGCAGTAGCGATCCTGGTTCCATCCGGACTCCACGTCAGGCTACCGACGGCATTCGAGTCGACCATGAAATCCCGCTGAAGTTCCCCCGTGTTTACCTCGAAGAGAGCGACAACTCCATATTCCTGACGAGACTCATCGGCCGACTGCCAGTAGCTTGCTGACAGGTGTTTGCCGTCCGGGCTGATGGCAATCGAACGAATCTCGGTTCCTGGTGGCAGCACAGCCGCGTGGCGATCTTCCAGGCTCTGATCGTCAAACAACTGAATCTGGCTGCCTCTCGCCGCTGCAATCAACTGATCGCTGGCAGACCAGCAGACGAGTGGCTCCCACTGGCTCCACGCGCCCGCACGACGCTCATCCAGAGACTGAAGCTGCTGCCCGGAATCTGCTGCATAGAGAACCAGTCCCGACGTCCCCACGGCTGTCAGGGACGTCGTGTCCGGATTCCACGCGAGGGTATGCGATCCGGACAATGGCGAAGCGATCTCGAAGGAATTCCGAAGTGCAGCAACATCCCAGATCTTGACCTGGCTGTCTCCCGCCGAAGCGAGGTAGCGGTCGTCCGGACTCCAGCAGACGTCGAGGACCCAGTTCGTATGCCCGCGTAGTTCATCGCTCTGGCCAGTCGCGATATCCCAGATGCGAATCGTGTCATCGCGAGCCCCTGTCGCCAGATGTGTCCCTGAGTGGTTCCAGTGCAGCGAGTTCACTGCCCCTTTGTGACCATGTAGCGTTCGCAGAGGCGACATGTCGCTGGCCGCATACAACACGACCTCCTTTCCGTTCAGTACCGCGAACATGG
>JAPOLP010000738.1 GCA_029977045.1 Planctomycetota bacterium | reverse complement strand
GGGCTCGGAGTGAGTCCGGCCTTTTGCGTTGGCAGCCAGAGATCACGAAGTGATCACAGACAATAGCCGGGGGTCGGAGACCCCCCGGTCGCTGAGCTACAACGTCACGCATCCTGAATGGATGCCAGAGACACGTTGATCAACTCTGGCATCCCTTCAGGATGCGAACTTCGCTGCAATGGATTCCGGGGGGTCTCCGCTGCGCTCCGACCGCCCGGCTACTATCTTCGATCGCTTCGCGATCGGTATCAGACGACCTTCCTTTGGCCAGCCGGGATTAACTCGCGCGGGCCAGCTCAGGGGCGTCAGCATTGGCAGCGGCTTCGACGCGGGCTTTCTGCACGTACGACTTCACGAAGTTGTCGCGTTCGATGCGGATCGGGCGTTCCTGCTTATCGGCGAGGTACTCGTCGACGGCCTTGTTGCAGCCAGGCCAGTACGGGTCGTCGTACTCGTCGAACAGAATGATCCCGCCGGGCGCCATGCGCGGGTAGAAGAACTCCATGCACGTGCGATACGAGTCGTACATGTCGCAGTCCAGGTGCACGTAGCAGAAGGTGCGATCGGCGAGCTGCTGCAGCGTGTTCTCGAAGTAGCCGGGCACCAGCGTGACCATCCCGTCGAGACCAAACGCGTTGACGCGCTCGGCGACGTACTTCATCGACGTTGAATTCATTCCGTGAACACGCTTGGCTTCGTGGCCGAGTCCGCCGAGTGCCACGTCAATCGAGATTGCTTCACCGAAACCCTCGAACGAATCGCAGCCGAAGACGTTCTTCTCGATGCCGTGCTGCTTGAGGAACAGGCCCGTCGGCACCAGCGTGGCACCGCGGAAGACGCCGCACTCGCACAGATCGCCGTCAGCCTGCGTCGCTTCTTCGAGCAGTGACAGGATGATGTTGATATTCGCCGCACCCAGCGGAGCCGCCTCGTCGCGCGGCTTGACCAGGCTCGGCACCTTCAACCCACACAGCTTCGCTTTCCACGCCGGACAGTCTGCAATGGGTTGTTTCGCGATCGACGGGGCGAGACCGCGCAAAATCGAGTTCGCCAGAAACGAATGCCGCCACGCGTGCAGCGTCTTGCGACCGAGCGACAAAACAAAAGAAGGAAGGGGCATCGTGCCGTCCTGTGGCAATCAGACTGAAGCTGTTCCGTAACGCTTCCGCAGTGGAATTCGGGCGGACGCTACCCATTCTCCAGGAATCAGATCAACGCCAGTTATCGGCGGACTGAATCAGGCTGAACCGCAACATCGATCGGGACAGCTGGTATCGACTTATTAACCGCGTCCCAGAACGACTTGTCAGAACCACTCAGATCGCTGCTTTTCCGGGCAGTCTCAAGGTATGACGCCTTCTCGGCGTCAGAGTATTCGTGGAACCATGCCGGCGTGCGAATCCCGTCCGTGGGCGTTGTCTGTTCGGCTTTCCAGATGGCCAGTTCCGGGGTGGTTTCTTCCCACCGAATCGTCGGGTACATCTCCTGGAACGACGCCAGATCGCGTGACCATCGGTCCGAAATGCTGGCCACCGGACCATCGACTTCGGTCCTGACCGGCAGGCCAAGAAACCTGGATTCTTTGATTTGAGGCCGCACGAGCACCTCACCGACGTAGTGAATCCCGCCCTGCCTGATTTGAATCGGATAGCTGCACGATGCCCACGCTGTAGCGACGGTCGTAACCACCATGAATCCGTTGCCTTGAGGGATGTGCGTTGTTGTTTCCTGTTCCTTCATCCAGCCTGTGAATTCATAGTCGCCCGGTGGGAGAACGAATGCGAACGGGATTCCCGTTGCAGTTCCCTCAACGAACGAGTTCCTGGCCGTATGTTTCCCGTCAAGTGTGACTCGATATGTGTCGTCTCGGTCCTGACTCCTGAATAACAGCACATACTGGACGCCGACGGGCACATGCGTGCTGCCGCCGTTGTCAAAGCCGAAGCTCCCGACAAGCAGTCCGTCGTAGGCAAGTTCGACTGGAGTGATCGTCTCTGGCTGGACGTCCGTGGCGGCGCAGCCGGCCAGCTGAATCAGCCCACAAAAGATGGCCAGAACTCTCGTTGCTGATATCACGACACCACTCCTGAAGCACGGCGCGCGACCGAGTCCGTTGTTGGCAGGGTCGGTCATTTACCAGTGTCAGCGGCGGAAGCATGCTGGACGCCGGACTCAGCGGCTGTCGACGAACTGGAGTCTTCCGCTGGCAGGGCCTCACCAATTACGAGCTGCCTCTCCGTTGAGTCGCGGCGCATGAAGCGGGCCAGAGTCGGGCCGCCTTCGTGCAGGTGGCCACCCTCGAAGTATTCAACTCGCTGTATCCGGTCATCAGTGTTGAACAACACTTCCGCGCGCACATCCTCGCCCTGAAAGGCTTCTTCCATTGGAGTCGCGGCGAATTCCCACAGGCCAAATGAAAAGGCATCAGCACCGGCGTGGACTGCAGCGCGCCCCATCTTTGTCGGCATCGAGTAACCCTGCTTGAAGGCGTAGAGGTCACGAGTGCCGCCTGGGACTGGCTTGGTCTGGATCGGCGGTCCGAGTTCACGAATGACCTGTGACTTGGGAACGCCTGGCGCAAGAACCGACAAATCCTTGCGGTCTGGAGCCTGCGTGGCTTTGACAACTGCACAACCCGTGCAGGTCGAAACGTACGCGGCGGCGACAACAAACAACGCGGCTGACCGCAGCAATCTGCAAGCTTCCATCTGGCTTCCCTGCCTCATTTGGAGATGCGGCCAGGCTGTCGCAACGGCTTCGGCCACACAATGCGCACACGGCAGGCGGCTGACCCGCCCTGGTATTCACTGTTTCTGTTTTCGACACCGTTCCTGGTTTTGTTCAGTAAAGATGATCCAGATGGGTCGATTTTGACGAAAGCGACGGTCATCCCAGACGTCGCGATTCTGCTGCCTGGCAAGCCCTGCGGCGATAGGTAGCGTCCACGAAGACCACTGAAACACCCAGCGCTACGAAACGCCGGCCTCTTGCAGAGCGGCCAGAAGCCCGTCGTGAAACGGGCCGCTGGTGACGACGACGCCTCGGTTCTCCGTCAGCTCCTTGCCGCGAGTGAAATCGAGCGGTCGGCCAGCGACGTCGGTGACCTTTCCGCCGGCTTCCTCGACGACGAGCACCCCGCCGGCGTGGTCCCAGATCTTCTCGCAGTAGTCGGCCCGAGTTGGCAGTCGCAGGTAGATGTCGGCCTCGCCGCGAGCGACCACCGCGTACTTCGCCTGACTGTCGAGCCGCACCGATTCCTTGACGATCCCCAGCGACTGAGCGACCTGGGCCGAACGACTGTGCGAGCTGTGTCCGGACTCGACCGATTCACACAACCGCGCGTCCGCCCACTCGGTCGCTCCCGAAACCTTCACCGGCAACGCGCCGGTCGGATCGAACGAGTCACCGTCAATCGGGACGACGAATGCCCCGCTGCCTCGCACCGCGAAGAACAGCGAGCCCGCTGCCTCATCATTGCCGGCTTCGATCGGCAGATTCGGACAACCAACCGCTGCGACGGTGATCTGCCCGTCGATGATCAGGCCAAGCGAGATCGCGTACTGCTCGCCGCGCAGAAAGCCTTTCGTTCCGTCGATCGGGTCGAGCGTCCAGAAGCGACTCGACGATTCACCGTTGCCGTGATCGATCCAGCCGCAGGCGGTCTCCGCATCGGCTTCGATGCCGATCCTGCTCAGCTCTTCGAGCACTCGCTGCAGAAACGCGGCGTTCTCCGGCTGCTGCAGTTCGGT
>JAPOLP010000591.1 GCA_029977045.1 Planctomycetota bacterium | reverse complement strand
GCCGGTTGAATTTCACCTCGGTGATGTAAAACCGCACGTAGTCGCCGGGGCCGAAATCCAGTTCGTGCGGAAACCAGCGGCTTCCCAGAATCGGGTCTTCGACTTTCTGGAAATCCTTCACAATGATGGTGCCTGGCAGGTCACCTTCCTGTGGCTGGAACTCACGCAGAGCTTCGGGGTTGTCCCTGATTGCAGCCAGTCGAGACGGGATGACACTGGCTCGTCGTAACAGGAAGCCAACCGCCGGGTCGAGCCAGACGATAATCTCATGGGGATTGATGTCAGGGAGACCGAGATCACTGAAGTCTGCCTTGCCAAGGTTTAAACGCCAGCAGAGGGCGCCGCCGTGGTCTTCCTGTGCTTCAACAACAACCTCAGGACGCATCAGCAGTAAGTCGAGACGGTCGTTTGCCGGCCCGACGGCCAGGCCGGCAGCCCGGTATGACGGAGCCGACGTGAGAGTGTTTCGTAGGATCGGTTGTCCGATACGCTTGATTATCTGCTCTGGGAGTCTGTCTGAATCTGGCCAGAAATCGCTGATCTGATAGGCGACTCCGTCGCATTCGCTGGCAAAGCGGCGGACTGAGGCTGGCAGTGCTGCATCAAGCGGAACGCTCCACGTGGCGCACATCTTGCGATTTCGATCGATGGCCCACTTGGTCTGAGTTTTGGTCTCTTTGCTGGGGTCGCCCTCGTAAATCTGATCGAATGTGACTGTGAGGCTACGGATAGTGGAATAGTAGCGGCTGAGCGACTCGCGGATTTCAGGGAGCGGGTCGTCAGTTGCATGTGTTTTCGGCAGGCCGAAGTGATGGGCGAACGTCAGCAGGCAGACAACTGCAACAGGTACGTAACGCACGGGACGGTCTCACATGGGCACATGGGGATAGGGACGGATGAGATTGGACGGGATGATAGAACTTGAAAGTTATCAGTCAATGTGCACGCGTACATGTGAGTGGGGTTCCGGGAGATTCAGTCGATGATACGAGTCACATGCACGTTGGATTGGGGTGACCGTAGATGTGGTGGCAGACGAGGATCAGCCTGAACGAAAACAGCCCGGCGGAATTCTCCGTCGGGCTGTTTTGCTCTTCAGGTTGTCAGTTCAGGAGTTATCGGGCCGAGACGTCGTAGCAGGTCAGGTTGTTCATATCTCGGAGATAGAACCTGCCGTTGGCGACGATCGGGTGAGCCCAGGTGGGCCATTCGCCTGTGGGGACGTCGAAGCGGCCTTTTTCGACGTACTCCTTCGAGTTGGCTTCGACCAGACCGACCTGGTTCTTTTCGCCGTAGCAGTAGAGATGGCCGTCGGCGTACGCGATTGAGCCTTTGCCAACGCTGCGATCCTGCCAGGCGATTTCTCCGGTTTCGATGTTCATGCAGATCAGACTGCCGGCTCCCATGCTGTAGAGGAAGCCATCGACGAGAATCATGCCGCCGTGGTGGTTCTGCAGCTTGTTCTCGAAGTAGACGGGCTCGGCTTCATAGCCATTGTCGGTTTTGTTGATGCGGCACAGTCCACCGCCGGTTCCGTAGGCCGATGAGCTGAAAACGGTGTTTCCGTGGACGATCGGTGTCGCGACGTTGGCAGTCCGGTTGGCGGACTTTTCGTAGGACCACAGGAGTTTGCCGGTGTCAGCGTCGAGGCCGATGACTCGCGGTGGATCGCCGGGATCCTTCTTTGAACCTCGCCCGCCGGTGAACGTGACGATCTGTCGGACGCCGTGAATTGTTGCCAGTGCTGCCGAGCAGTAGTGAGCTTTGTCGGTGACGTCGGTGCTGCGCCAAACGACTTCGCCGGTCAGCTTGTTGAGAGCAGCGACCGTTCCTCCGGATTCGCCTGGCGTGACGATGACGTTGTCGCCGTCGATCAGCGGGCTTTCGCTGTAGCCCCAGCCGGGGACGCTGCCTCCGAGGTCATCAACGAGGTGTTTTGACCAGACGACTTTGCCGTCGGCAGCCTGCAGGCAGGTCACGTCGCCACCGCCGCCGATCGCGTAGACGAGGTCGCCGTCAATTATCGGGGTGCCTCGACCGCCATTGCCTTTGCCGTGCGTGTAGAGTTTCTTTTCCGTTGGCGGATGGACGGACCAGAGCGTCGATCCGTCTTTCTCGTCCAGGCAGATGATGCGTCCTTCGCCGTCAACGTTGCCGAGAGTGATGATGCGACCGTCGGCGACGACGATGGAGGAGTAGCCGTCACCGATCGAATCGACTTTCCAGGCGACAGCAGGGCCTTCAGCGGGCCACTGCTTGAGAAGTCCCTTGTCGAGTGACCGACCGTCTCGATTGACGCCGCGCCATTGAGGCCAGTCGGTTGGACTGGCAGCCAGAACGACGGACACGCTGCTCAGCAGGGCAAGGACAAGTGGGAGGGAGAAGCGTTGCATGGTGGGTACCTGTTGAGCAGGGAATAGTCAGGAAGGCAGCCGTGTTTTTCAGGATCGGGTACGCAGTTCGTTACGAAGCGGGAGTGGCGCACGTCGCTGGTTTGCCTGGCAGTTGCAGCGTCCGAGTGACTTCGCGGACCGAATTGATGCCCTCGGCGTCGAGTGTTTCGTTCAGTTCGTCAACCAGTCGATTCGCGAGACCGGGGTTGTAGAAGCTGGCTGTTCCGATCTGCACGGCGGATGCACCGGCGACCAGGAACTCCATGACGTCGTCGAGGCACTGAATTCCGCCGACACCGATGATCGGAATGTCGACGGCCTGTGCGACCTGATGGACGATCCGCAGCGCGACTGGCTTGATCGCCGGTCCGCTGAGACCGCCGACGACGTTCCCCAGAATCGGCTTGCGCTTGCGCCAGTTGATGGCCATGCCCAACAGAGTATTGATCAATGTGACGGCGTCGGCACCCGCTTCGGCAGCGGCGGCGGCGATCTCGACGACGTTGGTCACGTTGGGAGTCAGCTTTGCGGTGACCGGCAGCCTGCAGGAGGCGCGGAAGGCGCTGATGACTTTGTGAGCCAGCTCGGGCTTCGAGGCGAAGTCGACGCCGCCGCTGACGTTCGGGCACGAGATGTTCAGCTCGACACCAGCCAGCTTTTCGTAGCCGTCAATCTTCTCGGCCAGCGCGACGAATTCATCGGGATCATGCCCGGCGACGTTGATGATGATCGGGCAGCCCAGGCCCGTCAGGTACTCGTAGTGCTTCTCGAAGAACGCTTCGATGCCGTCGTTGTCGAGACCGATCGAGTTCAGCAGTCCGCAGCTGGTCTCGACAGTTCGCGGCGGAGGATTGCCGGCTCGGGGCAGGGGGGTGACTGTCTTCGGGACGATCCCGCCGAGACGTTTGAAATCGATAAACGCGGTCGCTTCCTTCGCGTAACCGAACGTGCCGGACGCGACGAGAATTGGATTAGGAAGCTGCAGGCGGTTGAGCGAGACGGACAGATCAGCCACGGGGAGGGACCTTGAAGGGAGAGAGCATTGGAGGGAACTTCCGGTCAAGGATTTACCACAGAGACACTGAGGGCACAGAGAGTTTTATTTAAGTGGTGTTCTCTGTGACCTCAGTGTCTCTGTGGTAAATCATCAGCCTTGGAATTCTTGTCGGGGCGGTTAATCGCGTCCAACGAGCTGGCTTCCGCTGAAAACAGAAAAGCGACGACTGACAGGTGCCAGTCGTCGCTTGTGTTCTGTGTGTGCAATCTCGATCCGGAAGCGTCGGTTACGCATCCTTCAGCAGCGGCGTCAGGTAGTCGACGGTGCTCTGCATCGTGACGAGGTTGGTGTAGTCCTCTTCCGGAATCTGGATGCGGTACAGCTTCCGCAATTCCATGACGATGTCCAGGAAGTCCATCGAATCGAGTTCCATCTGTTCGCGGAAGGCGACGCTGTCGTCGAGGTCTGACAGGTCTTCGTCCGGTGCGATCTTTGTCAGGATGTCGAGCACCACCTGTCGGATCTGTTCGGGGGCCATGAATCTGCCTCTGTGCTGTGCTTTGAGCTAACTGTGCGTGTTGCCAACTGTGTCAGTGACGAACGGTCCGCGATACGGACGGGTTGCGTTCTGAAACCTGAAAATCACGGCGAGCCAGCAAAACGCCTCACCGCACCAGCCCGGCGATCAACCTTCGTACTTCCTGACGATCACGGTCGAGTTGATCCCCAGCATTCCGAAAGAGTTGTTCAGAATGCAGCTCACCGAACCGAGGTGCCGCGGTTGATTCGCGACGATATTGGTGAGCGGAATCCGGGGATCAGGGCTGTCGAGATTGATTGTAGCGTGGGCAATTCCATCGTCAAACGCCGGCAAATTGCCCAGTAATTCGAGGGCTCCGGCCGCTCCCATCGCGTGTCCGATGAAGCTTTTCGTGTTGTTGACGACGGTCTTCGGGCTGTCCTTGAAGACCTCGTGAATCGCTGTCGACTCTTCGATATCGCCCTGCTCGGTGGCGGTCGCGTGCGAGCTGACGAGATAAATATCGGCAGGGGGGATGCCCCCCCGGTTCAGGGCCAGCCCGGTGGACTCCGCCCGCCGGGTCCGGGCGGGGAGGGG
>JAPOLP010000430.1 GCA_029977045.1 Planctomycetota bacterium | reverse complement strand
GTTTTCCCACCTAATCGTCAGGAGAAACGCCATGCCTCGCCCGTCGTCCATTACTCGCCGCGGATTTCTGCAAACGACCAGTGCCGGCGCCGCTGCTGTGTCGGCAGGAGTCTTCACTGGAGTTGCCCCCGCTCAGTCCACGTCCGCCAATGAGAAGCTGAAGATTGCCTGCATCGGCACCGCCAATCGGGCGCTCGCTGACATCGACGGAGTCGCTGGTGAGAACATCGTTGCCGTCTGCGATATCGATGAGACTTATCTCGAACGAGCGGCGACTCGGTTCCCGGACGCGAAGACGTACGTCGACTATCGCGAGATGATCGAGGCGGAAGCGGACCGGGTTGATGCCGTCGTCGTTGCGACGACCGACCATAACCACGCTCCGGCGACAATCCGGGCGATCCGCAAGAAGCTTCACGTTTACTGCGAAAAGCCGCTGACTCACACGGTTCACGAAGCGCGGCTCGTTGCCGAAGAGGCGAAGAAGTACGGCGTTGCGACGCAGCTTGGCACGCAGATTCACGCAACCGAGAATTACCGCCGCGTTGTTGAGATCGTTCAGTCAGGAGCGATCGGAGACGTCACCGAAGTGCACGTCTGGGTCGGCAAGGGCTGGGGCGGTGGTGAGTTGCCCAAAGAGAGTGAAATCAGCGAGCCGCCGAAGACGCTGCACTGGGACCTGTGGCTCGGCCCGGCTCCGGAACGACCGTTTGCTGCCGGTCGCTATCACCCCGCTCAGTGGCGCCGCTGGTGGGCCTTCGGCCAGGGAACTCTCGGTGACATGGCCTGCCACTATATGGACCTGCCGTTCTGGGCACTCAACCTGCGGCACCCGGTCAGTGCCCGAGCCGAAGGGCCGGAAGTTCATCCGGAAACCTGTCCCGTGGGGCTGAAGGTCGAATACGAGTTCCCGAAACGCGGCGATCTGGTTCCGTGCAAACTCACCTGGTACGACGGCAACATGATTCCGCAGAAAGTCGCGGGCGAACGTGTTCCCGGCAGCGGCGTGATGTTTGTCGGAACCGAGGGCCATATGTTTGCTGACTACGGTCGCTACAAGCTGTATCCAGGCGACCAGTTCGTCACCTTCGAGCCCCCGGCCCCGACGATTCCTCGTTCGATCGGACATCACGCTGAGTGGATCAAGGCCTGCAAGGACGGCTCGCCGACGACCTGCAACTTCGATTACTCCGGTGCTCTGACCGAGACCGTTCTGCTGGGCAATATCGCCTACCGGACCGGCGAAGCACTGGAATGGGACGCCGAGAATCTGCGTGCTCCCAACTGCGGGCTCGCCGACCAGTACATCCGCAAGGAGTACCGCAAGGGCTGGGAAGTCGTCTAAGCCTTCCCGTTTGAGACGAATCGCAAATTGCGTTTGAGCAGCAGCCTCGGGTTTTCCGCCCGGGGCTGCTTTCTTTTGCGCGAGTCTCAACTGACGTTGGCAAAGTTTGCCGGTCAGCGAACGGGTGAGCGTCGTCTCGCCTGTGCCTGCTCGACGCATTGCAGCCACGAATCGGATTCTCGGGGCCGATAGAGACATCAACTCAGCGCGGATACTGCGGATTGTGCAGTCTCCGCCTGCTTCGCGGTGTCTGGTCACCTCCGCATCGCCACAGGCCTGCCTGCGCGAGAAATGCGGCACGCCTCTCGTCCCACTGGATCTGATGCGAAGGACCCGATCATGCGTCTCACAGTTCGTCTTTTCTCACCAAAGTCAGTCGTCCGTGCCTGCACGCTCGGTGCCGTGTTGCTAGGTGCGACGCTACCGACCGCAACCGTTCGAGCAGACGAAACCAAAGCTCAGCCGGTTTCGTTTCCGGAAACCGTCGTTGACGACGTGTTCGACGCTGTGACATCGCCACTCAACGCGGACGAGATTTTCAGCGGCGCCTCAAGCTGGGTCTCTCCGCCAGAACAAAGCCAGGCCGGCGATCATCACGGTGGCAACCGTCGCGGCAAGGCCGACAAGCACGCTCCCGCTGGCCTGATGGCGGCTCACGTCCACAAGCAGGGCGAGTGGATGGTCGAGTACAAGTACATGAACATGTACATGGACGACAACAAGATCGGGACGCGCAGCATCAGCGACACAGCGAGCATGGGGATGCCGGCTCCACCACCACCGCCTGGCCTGACAGTCAACGGAATCCGCACGAACGCCGGCGCGACGCCAACGGATATGACCATGGAAATGCACATGGTCCATCTGATGTATGGCGTGACCGATGACGTTTCGGTCTACACCATGCTGATGTTTCCGTCACTGACGATGGATCACATTCGCGGCTTCGGAAACATGGCCGGCGGCGGTCCGGGCTCGCCGTTCACGACACACAACAGCGGCATCGGAGACACCAGCTTCGGTGCTCTCGTGAAGCTGTTTGACGACGAAGACGACGACCTGCTGCTCAACCTGGGCTTCTCTGTACCGACCGGGAATCTCTACGAGACGTCTACGGCTCCGACCGCCGGTGCTGTGTCTCAGCCGCTGCCGTATCCGATGCGGAAGGGCAGCGGAACGTTCAACGCCAAACCGGGCATCACCTGGCGTCACTATGCTGAGCAGGGCTCGTTCGGTGCTCAGTTTCAGACCGATCTGCCGATCGGACGTAACTATCGCGGCTACTCGGTCAGCGACACGTTCCAGCTCAACTTCTGGTACAGCCACCTGCTGACGGACAACGTGGCCCTGAGCGTGCGGCTCGAAAACCTGTGGAAATCGAATTACCACGGCGCCGATCCCGAGACGAACGACGTGCTGATCAGCACGAACGTCGAGTCATTCCGCGGCGGCTACTCTCTGAATCTGGGCCTGGGCGTCGCGGCGCTGATCAAGGGGCACCTCTTCAACTCGGAATTCGTCCCGACGCTGTACCAGGCTCTCAACGGCATCCAGCTCGAAACCGACTGGACGTTCGTGACAAGCTGGTCGAAGTCATTCTGAGCGGTCAGGCCGACTCCAGACGCGACGGATTCCGCTGCGAATCAGGCTTCGCTCTCTGAAATCCCGATTAACCTCAAAGACGCATCAGTAGCGGCTGAACTGATGCGTCTTTGCAGTGTGGGCGCTTGATTTTTCGCGGGGCTTCGGGTCTGCTGTGCGGCTCCACCGTTGATTTTCCCGCCTGAAAACTGACGCCACCGATTTCTGCTGGGTCACCCGGACTGCTGGGTCTTTTGTCCGGTCATCAGAACCGCTGGTTCCCGCCTGTTTTGTTGAGGCACTGAGTTTTCCGAGACACTGGGTCTCCCCGTCCATGACGGACGGTCGAAAATGCGCATCACGGCCTCGCCATTGTTCGCCCCCGATTTCCGGGGCAGCAATCGTTGGTCGAGTGGTGCCAGTTCCTGTCTGAAGTCTGGGTCTGCTGAACAACTATGAGCACTGAATTGCGACGCGTCGTCATTACCGGCGCTGGGATTATCAGCCCGATCGGCATCGGTCGGGACGCCTTCTGGAGCGGAATTTCTGAGAAGAAGAGCGGCCTGGCAAAGGTCGAACGCCTGTCAGGTACCGGCCTGCCGCACAACATCGCGGGAGAGGTCAAGGAATTCGACGAGTCGTCCGCCCGCAAGCTGTACTTCGACAGCAAGGACCAGAAGAAGAGCATCAAGATCATGTGCCGCGAGATTCAGCTCGGCGTTGCGTCGGCGAATCTTGCCCTCGCCGACTCGCAGCTCGATCTCGACGCGATTGACCATACGCGGCTGGGCGTCGAGTTCGGTGCCAATCAGATGTTCTCGCCGCCGGAAGTGCTTGCCCCTGGAGCCTTCGCGTGCTCGGACGGAAAGGACTTTCAGTTCGACCGCTGGGGCGATGAAGGTCTGGCTCAGATGGAGCCGCTCTGGCTGCTCAAGTATCTGCCGAACATGCCGGCCTGCCACATCGGGATCCGTGCCGACGCACGCGGCCCGAACAACTCGTTGACGATGGCCGAAGCCTCAGGCATCAACGCGCTTGCCGAGGCGTACCGCATCATCAGCAACAACCGTGCTGACATCATGCTCGGCGGTTCGACCGGCACGCGAGTCGAATCGGTCAAGACGATTCACGCCAGACTGTGGGACCAGCTTGCCGACTACGGTGACGAAGCCGATCCGAGCACCTGGTGCCGACCGTTCGACGCGACGCGACGCGGCCAGGTTGTCGGTGAAGGCGCCTGTACTTTCATTGTCGAGGAAGAAGGGCACGCGAAGGCACGAGGTGCAGAGATTCTCGGCACCATTCTGGGGATCGGCGGCTCGTGCGTCATGGACATCAACGGCAAGGCGAATCGCCGTCAGGCCATCGTCAACGCCGTCAACGCCGCTCTGCGGGATGCCGGTTTGAGTCCGTCAGACGTCCAGAACATTCACGCTCACGGACTCGGCGAAACCCTGGCGGATGTCGAAGAAGCTGAAGCACTCGCGACCGTGTTTGGCGACTCGCTCGCAAACATTCCTGTGACGGCTCTCAAGAGCTACACCGGCAACTCCGGAGCCGCCTGCGGAACGCTCGAACTCGCGGCGTCGCTGCTGGGCGCGAAGAACGGAGTGATCCCGGCTGTCCTGAACTACTCGCAGCCGGACGAGAAGTGTCCGCTGAACGTTGTGCATGGCGACCACCTTGCCAGCTCGGCGAAAGTGATTCTCAACCTGAACGTGACCGATCAGGGCCAGGCTGCGGCCATCGTCGTTGCTGCTGCCTGATCGCGAGATTTCGATCGCTATTTCGGAAAGGCCGATGCACACGCATCGGCCTTTCCTTTTTTGGCTGGATGCCGACCGGTATTCTGGCCCGCTTCTTTGAGACCGCCGCGAAATCCTCTAACCGAGAGGCTTCCATGGAAAGCCGCAACGCCCGGATCGGGCTGATACTGTTCTTCGTCTATCTCGCGCTGTATGGCGGGTTCGTCTATCTCAGCGCGTTTCAGGCTGAGTCGATGGAATCGACACCGGTCGCCGGCCTGAACCTGGCCGTGCTGTACGGCTTCGGGCTGATCATCGCCGCCCTGATCCTGGCCCTCGTTTACGGATGGGTGTGCCGCGAAACCGGCTCGGGAGATTCCGGGAAAGGGGGCAACCAGTGATTTACGAAGCCTCTTTCGTCGCGTTTGTCATCTTCTTCGTCTTCGTCGGCATATCGCTGGGTATTAGCTTTTACATGGGCCGGAAGGCTCAGTCGTCGGAAGGTTACTTCGCGGCTCACGGCCAGATTCCGTGGTTCGTTAATGGGGTCGCGTTCGCCGGCGACTATCTGTCGGCAGCGTCGTTCCTCGGCATCTGCGGCATGATCGCCTTTTACGGGTACGACGGGTTCCTCTACTCGATCGGCTTCCTGGCCGGCTGGATCGTCGCCCTGTTCGTGGTCGCCGAACCGATGAAGCGGCTCGGCAAGTTCACATTCGCCGACGCGCTCAACGCGAAGTTCCAGTCACCCGGCATCAAGATCGCGGCAGGCATCAGCACGCTGGCCGTCAGCGTTTTTTACCTGATCCCGCAGATGGTGGGCGCCGGCGACCTGATCGTGCCGCTGCTCGGCCTGCCACACGCCGCCGGCGTGATCCTCGTGGGCGTGGCGGTGACGC
>JAPOLP010001027.1 GCA_029977045.1 Planctomycetota bacterium | reverse complement strand
CTGACGACGGGTATCAGCGTTGGTACGCGCTGAAACCAAACGGGCATGATTGCATTCCGAGTCCAGTGACGAACAAACTCGCCAGCTTTGTATCGCCACTCGATTTCGTCAGCGAGCGAACCCGACACCGGTTGATGTGAGTACAAGTTGGACGTTGCCTGTGCTTTATCGTTCGGTCAATGCTCAGGCTGGATTCGTTGTAGTCCGGCCTTCATCTGATCGAACAGAACTGTGGGCTGACGGCCATCGGCTGGCGTCACGTCGTTATTTCGGAATCATTCAAACCCAATTTCCGGTAGATATTTCATGACTCGATTCACACCTGAGAAGAGATCAATGCTCCGTTTGTCAGTGTTCTGGTCAATCATCCTGCTGGTATCGCCCGTAGCGTCCGTCCGGGCCGACGACTGGCCTCCGCAACGGGAGAGCGAAGCGGTCTTTGTGGAGCGTAAGCTCGAAACGTTCACGCACGGTATCCAGGACGAGTGGGGTTATACGACGCCTCAGAAGGACACGTTTCTTGTTCTGCATCCGAAGCAGTCGCGGGAGCACGCTCCGCTGTATGTGGTGTTGCACTCGGCCGGGCATGACGTGCATTCATGTCTGAAGTGCACGCAAACCGTCGGCAATCACGACATCTACCACGCCCCCGATGACTTCTTTGCTCTGTATCTCGACTGCCGGGCGAACAAGGGTGACTGGTGGTGGAGTATTGAGAAGTACAAAGGGCCGGAGATCAGCCCGACCGAAAAGCGTGTTATTGCGACCGTGAAGTGGGTCATCGAGCACTACGGTCTGGACGCGAACCGCGTGTACCTGTGTGGGAATTCGATGGGGGGCAGCGGAACGCTGGGGATCGGCGTGCGGCACGGCGACGTGTTCGCGGCGATCAAAGCCAATGTGCCGGCGCGGGTCGAGCATGTTTCCAGTCGAATGTATTTGTCGCCGGCCAGCGTCCCCGCTGACGTCACTCTGCCTGACCCGCCGATCGTGATTGACTACTCCGCTCAGAACGACACCTGGTCGCAGGGGCACGACGGATTCGCGCAGGCGATGAATGAGCGGCGCTATCCACTCTTCATGTACTGGGGGCCGTTCGGCCACGCGAACAACCACGCGAGGATCATGGAGGTCAACGACCTGATCAACTCGTTCGACTGGCTGAGCATCCGCAGGGACGAGGCTTACCCGGTCTTCACGAACGCATCGACCAACGACACGCTGCCGTGGCCCGACCACACGGACAGCAAGGCATCCGGCCAGATCAACGCATTCTTCCGCTGGAACGATGTTCGTGAGACAGCCACGGTTGCCGAATTGTCGCTGTTTCTGACCACGCCGGAGAAACTCAAGACGAGATTCACTATTCCGACCGAGGCGACTGCCGACATCACACTCCGCCGTCTACAGACGCTGCGTGTCCAGCCGGCAGAAACAGTTCACTGGCGTTTCGGCTCGGCCAGCGGCAACGTAACCGCGGATGCTGTGGGGCTGGTGACGATTTCGAGACTGACAATCACCGCCACATCGACCACGTTGAGCATTACGAGAGCGGAGTAAGTAGCGTGCAAATTCCGAGCACCGGTCTGGTACGACGGACATCCAGTCCGTCAATCCGCTGCTGCGACGGACTGGATGTCCGTCGTACGGGTCTGAGCCTGTCTGCGCTGAGTTGCGTAATCGGTCTTTTGATGACTGAGGCACGGGCTGCCGACGAAGCTTCGTTTCAGCGCGACGTGCGCAGCGTGCTGGCTGCGAAGTGTCAGCAGTGTCACGACGTCGAATCTGCCAGCGGCGGCGTTGATCTGGAGTCGGTTGCGACGGCGGACGTCGCGATGACTCGTTACCGGATGTGGCGAAAGGTCGTCGAGCAGGTTTCCGCCGGGACGATGCCGCCGCAGGGCGAGACGCCGCTGACCGACGGCGAGAAGCAGCAACTGCTGAGCTGGATTCGGACGGCGTTCGATACGACTGACAAACCGGATCCCGGGCCGCCGCTGACTCGGCAACTGACTCGCGAAGAATACTCGCGGACGATGCGCGATCTGCTGCAGTTCTGGCACGACCCAGCCGGGCAGGCCGGAATTCCGCACGAATCCGTGGTCGACGGGTACGCCAACCGCGCCGGCGGGCAGGTGCTCGAAAACGTTCTCCTGGAGCGGTACTTCACAGCGGCCGACCTGTCGCTCGAACGGCTCTTCACGGACGGCAATACCGGCGGGCCAAGGCAGGCGCTCGGGATCAGCCGCGACGTGCAGGAACTCGCTGCCGAGTGGGACAAACATCTCTCGGCTGCGGGCGAAGCGTCGGATCTGCCCGCCCAACGAAAAGCATCGCGGCAGGTGCTGGCTTCGTTCATGTGCCGCGCGTTCCGTCGGCCTGTCTCTGATGTCGAAGTCGAACGGTACGCGCTGCTCGCCGACGGGGCTCTCGAAGCCGGCGACGCTTTTTCATTGGCGCTGCGCAAGGCGATGAAGCCGGTGCTTGTCTCGCCGCATTTTCTGTTGAGGATCGAACGTGGTCCTGAGACGCCCGGTGAAGTCGTTCGCGTCACCGATCACGAGTTGGCCGTGCGGCTGTCGTACTTCCTGTGGGGCACGATGCCGGACGACGAACTGT
>JAPOLP010000733.1 GCA_029977045.1 Planctomycetota bacterium | reverse complement strand
TGGCTGCTCCACCCTGCGGGTACGACACTTCCGGCAGCACAACGAAGCCCGGCAGGTTCTGATTCGGCGATCCGAGCCCGTACGTGACCCACGAACCGACAGCTGGATCGCCACCGAACCGGTTGCCCGTATTCATCTGATACATCGCGGTCGGGTGGTTGACCGAATCGACCTGGCAGCCGCGATAAAAGCACATGTCGTCCGCGCAGCGTGCCAGGTGCTCCCAGTTCTCAGCCATATCCGCGCCGGACTGGCCGGCCTTACGGAAACGAAACGGACTCTGGACGAAGTACCGCTTGCCACTCTCCATCGCCGACTTCTGCTCGCCCGACCGGGTGAACTCTTTGAGATGCAGCTGCTTAAGCGCCGGCTTTGGATCGAACGTGTCTAAATGCGATGGTCCTCCTTCCATCATGAGGAACACAATGCTGCGCACCTTCGATGGAAAGTGGCCCTGTTTTTCCGCGAGCGGACCTGCGCTGGTCGGCGCCTGCTCGGCAGCGAGCAGCGAGTTGAACGCAACGGCTCCAAGAGACGTCCCGAGGCCGTAAAACAAATCGCGACGCGATAAAGGCTGAGGGCAGAAGGCAGAAGGCAGAAATGATCGATGCACCTGGAGGTTCTCCACATACGACATGTCAGAAGCGAGAGCGGTTGCCGACACTGATTTCACAATTCCTTCACTCTTCTGATTTCTGACGGTCCTTTGCGTTCTTAATACAAGTAACGAGTATCGCAGTCAGCTCGTTTGTCTCATTCAACAGATCATCCAGCCGCTCGGGTTTGACGAGCCCTGACTCGGCCAGCAATTCCAACCAGTAGCCCGTTTCTTCCAACTCCTGAAGTCCGCCGTTCAGCTTACTGACAAATTCGGCATCAGACCGGGCTCTCGATCCTTCCCGGTAATGAGCTCCTACTGAAGTGCCGGACCGGAGAATCTGCTTCCTTAGAACCTGGGCTTCGAGTGAATTCGGGAGACTGCTTGAGAGGCGGATAATCCGCAGAGCAAACTCTTTCGTACGTTGCTTCAATGACTTCATCCGTCTGCCCTCTGATTTCTGCCTTTCAATACACGTACGCGAATTCGTTGGAGTTCAGAATCACCAGACAGACTTCGGCGAGGCCGCGGACTTCTGGGCCGACGTCTGATGGCTTTAGATCGGGGACGAAGTCGGCGTAGACCTCAAGTGGTTCGGCGAAGCTGAATTTCTCGCCGGTGTTTTCCTCGACGGCCTCGCGGACGACTTCTTTCGGGTAGTCGGGCGGAGCGAACTTCAGCGACTTGTGCCGAGCCGTCATCGCGTCCCAGTGAGCCAGGCAGGCAGCGGATTCGTCAGCCGAAGGCGAGCGACCGTACGCGAGCTGAAACACGCGTGTGATTGACGCTTCCGGCGACCGCTTTTCCAGAAGGACCCGATTCGCCAGCGTCAGCGAGCGGTCGAACGTGATCTCGCTGTTGAACATCGCGAAGACCTGCGGAGTGACCGTAGAGGCTTCGCGGGCTTCACACGAGAGTTCGGAGGGCGGCGAGTTGAAGACTTCGAGGAACGGATCACGCTGGCCGCGAACACGTAGTGCGTACAACGAGCGGCGATGGCGTTGCTCGGGGAGTGGTGACGGCTGCCAGGCTTCGGCGAACGTCCCCATGACCATTCGCGGCTGCAGAGCAGCCTCGCGATTCATTTCCGGTCGCGCCGGGATCCCGCCGAGCGTTGAGTTCAGCTCGCCGGTGATTGTCAGCATCGCATCGCGAAGCTCCTCGGCGGCCAGCCGTCGCGGTTTGAAGACGGCATAGCTGGTCCCGAGCGGGTCTTTCTCTTCGATCAACTTTGGATCGAGAGGAGTCGCAGAGCGGCGATACGCCTCGGAAGTCATCAGCACTCGGTGCAGCGACTTGACCGACCAGCCGCTCGCGATGAACCGTCGAGCAAGTTCGTCGAGCAGCTCTGGATGAGTCGGCTTCTTTCCGGTCGCTCCGAAGTTGTTCGGATTACCGGCGATGGCCTGCCCGAAGTGCTCCTGCCAGATGCGATTGACCATGACGCGTGCCGTCAGCGGGTTGTCCGGCGAAGCAATCCATTGGGCAAGATCCAGCCGTCGTCCGGCGATCGGAGCGGTGGTTCCCAGCCGTCCCGTCGACTCCTTCGTCCCTGTTCCCAAGCTCCTCTTCGGCAATTCCACGACGCTCAGCACGCCTGGGCTGACGGGCAGGACCGGTGAAAACGGGTCGCCCCCGGCGAGAATCGCCGTCTGCTCCAGCTCACCGTTTGTCATTCGATCTTCCGGCATTCGCTGCGGCGTATTGACGCTGCGGAGCTGTGGAGTCCGGCCGTCGTAAACAGACAGAGCGATCGGCTCGTACCGGTCAAACCGCCACTTCAATCGTTCGATGCCCTTGCGGCCAATACGTTCGAGTCCAAAGTCACGCGGCTCGAACCCGACATGCCGCGGCGGGATCAGTGCCGGATCGGCCTTGCGCTGCTGCATGGCCTTCCGCACCTGATCGAACTCGACCGCCTTGCCGGGCTGCTTCTGTTGAAGATCGGCGACGACCTTCTCAAACGGTGCGGCGTCGAGGTTGTTTTCCCGCAGCCATGCTCGCGCGGCCTCGACGGTTCGCTTGCTGCTTACCTCGTCGAGCGTCTCTTCGTAGAACTTCTGTCGCTGCTGCAGATACTTCTTTTCGTCGAAGCCGCCAGTGTTCTCATCGGGCAGGAAGTCGGCAGGACGTTCGGCAAGCTGCGTTGTCGCGAAGGCTGCCTGTATCGAGTAGTAGTCAGCGGTCGGAATCGGATCGAACTTATGATCGTGGCAGCGGGCGCACTGCAGCAGGTGCCCGAGGAAGACCTGCCCAACGGCGTCTGTCACGTCGTCGAGGAACCGCTGCCGGGCGATCTTCGCGACCTCCATCCCGGTCAGCTCCCACGGCCCCATGCGCAGGAAGCCGACTGCGACCAGCATTTCCGGATCAGTTTCGTCGATCTCATCGCCGGCGATCTGTTCGCGAATGAACTGGTCGTACGGCTTGTCGGCGTTAAACGATCGCACAACATAGTCGCGATACCGCCAGGCGTTGCCGCGTTCGTAATCGTTGGCGAACCCCGACGAGTCCGCATACCGCGCGACGTCCAGCCAGTGCCGGCCCCATTGCTCTCCATAGTGCGGCGAGGCGAGCAGGCGATCGATGACTTTGCCAAACGCGACATCGTCCGCTGCCGGGTCGTCGACGAAGGCCTCGATCTCTTCCGGAGTCGGCGGCAGGCCGATCAGGTCGAACGTCGCGCGCCGGATGAGCGTCCGTCGGTCTGCAGCAGGAGCCGCTTCGAGTCCCAGCTCGTTCAGCCTCGCATCGATCAAAACGTCGACCGGATTCTGATCCGACTTCCGGCCACCGCTCTCCGGCTTCGTAAGCGGCTGATATGCCCAGAGGTTCTCCGGCTTGTATCGCCGAGCAGTCCACTCGTCGCTGAGTCCGCCGCTTGTGACGACCTGAACTCCGTCTGCGACGTTCCACTTTTCAGAAGTCGTGCGGATCAGCTCGGCCAGGCGATTCTTGTCAGGCCATGGAGCGCCGCCCGCGATCCACTCTTCAACATATGCAGTCTGCTCGGCAGTCAGCCGGTCGTTTTCTTTGGGAGGCATTTCAAGGCCGTCCCATTTGACGGCCTGAAGCAGCGGGCTTTCCGCCGGCTTGCCGGGAACAAGCGACGCATCCCCGCTCTCGCCGCCTTTCAACAGCCCCTCGCGAGTCAGCATGTTGAATT
>JAPOLP010000192.1 GCA_029977045.1 Planctomycetota bacterium | reverse complement strand
GGGACATCGGCAGGAAGAGTGCTCGCGGTAGCCAGTGTGTAGAACTGGCCGCCCGAGACCTTCGCGGCTTCGCTGAGTTGCTGGCGGTCGAGGCCACGGATGCGAAGTTCGTTCTCGGGTGACTCGACGCGGAAGTCTGTCGCGGGCGGGGTTTCGACGAACGTCTGGCTGGCAATCCATGCGTGGTAGGAACCGTCCGTTGCTCGGCGAAGCTGGCCTTCAAAGACATTCGGTGCCTGCGGAATCCGAGTCAGGATGACGTCCTGATTGCTGCCGTCGCGGCGCTCGACGACAGCTTTGACTTCGTCGCCGGTATCGGGAAGTTCGTCATCGCTGAAGAAGCGGAGACGCAGCGTGACGGTCTCGCCGTTGCGATACACCAGCCGGTCAGACTTCAGTTCAGCGGATTTCGACTGGCCCAGCAGTCGCGATCGCGAGAGGTAACGGATCGCCTGGACCCAGTAGCGTCCGTAGTAAAGGTCTCCCACTCGCCGGCGCCATAGCCAGGTTTCATCGGTCGCGTGAAAGATGACCTTGCCGGCACCGAACCGCTGCATCGTGATGACCGGCAGGTGCCGACCGTCACCCATTCGAGTGGGATGTTCGACGAAGACGGTCGCTCCCGGTTTGACGTTCTGCACCGCCGCCAGCCAATAGAAGCCGGGCAGGTCCCGCCAGACGGCCAGGCTGTTTCGTTCGTCGACGTCGAAGCGAAAGATCGGCGTACTCTTCTGGCCTTCGAGCGTCAGCACTGGCTGAAACGGCAGCGGGATGTACTCGTCAGGGGACGGCAGCGTGACGCCGTCGACTTCGATCGGCAGCAAATCGGCCAGCACAGTGTTGCGGTACCCCAGCGGGTTGAAGTGCGGCCCAGCAACGAAGATCAACCCGCCGCCGGCTTCGCTGACGAAGGCACTCAGGTTTTCGAGTGTCGACGGGCTGAGCGAGTCGATGTTGACGTCTCCGAAGACGACGACGTCGTAGGCGAAGAGCTGCTCGCGGCTGACCGGAAAGCGGCCTCGCAGCGGTTGAGCGGTCGCGTCCTGATCGACGAATTCCAGATCGGCGTCCTGCAGGATCGTGTGCAGTTCGACGGTCGTCTCGCGTTCGAGCAGCGTCTTGAGTTCGCGAAATTCCCAGCGTGGCAGCGAGTCAACCAGCAGCACGCGCAGCTTCTCTTCCCGCACGCTGATCTGCCGCGTCTCGGCATTGTTCGAGCGATCGATCTCCGTCTGCTGCGGCGATGCTTCGAGCACGAGTTCGTAATCGCCTGCCGCGTCCGGAGCCCAGGTCAGCTCGACGGGCACCGTCTGGCCGTCTTTGCCGGCTTTGACTTTCGTCGTGCCGAGTACCGTGCCGGACTCTTTCTCCTTCAGGACGACCGAGACATTCTGCCCGGCGAAGCCGAACGATTTGAGTTTCGCCGTCAGCGTGACCGGGTCGTTAACGAACGCGACTTCGTCGGCCAGCGTGTCGTACAGATTCAAGTCGTGCATCGCTTCTTCGCTGCCGACCCCGACCGTGTACAGCGGGACGAGCCGCCGGGCCGCGAGGTCCGCTCCGACGGTCAGCCGCTCGGGCTCGCCGCTACTCGATATTCCGTCCGAGACGACGACGATCGCCGACGGCAGCGAACCGCGGAAATCGTTGAGCACCTTCCGGACAGCCTGAGCGGGACTCGTTGCGCTGCCCGTCGGTTCGAGACGGCGGATGGCCCCAACCAGAGAACCGAGATCGCCGCCCTGCTCCGCATCCGTCCCGCCGAGCACCGACGCGGTTTCCGAGAAGCGATAGACACGCAACTGATGCCGCTTCTGCAGCTGCTTCAGAAACGCGGCGTCCGAACCAGTCAGCAGCTGCTGGGCGATGCTCAATCGATTCGTCCGCGCGCCCGGCTGCTCGCTGAACAGAGTACGCACTGCGGTGCGTTCCGCCGAGTCGGTGTACTGGTCGTCGAGGCTCATACTCGCCGAGTCGTCGATCAGCACCGCGATGAACGGCAGGCCGGTCCGGTCAACGACAAGCGTCAGCTCGGTCAGGATCAGCAGCACGAACGTGATCGATGCCAGTCGCAGCCCAGTCAGCACGATCCGCCACGGCAGCGAGACCGTGCGAGCATCCCGGCGGTAAACCCAGATCACGCTGGCCGCGACCGCCAGCAGGACGATCACCACCAGCCACGGCGGCTCACTGGCCGGCCACGGCGTCTGCCGCAGCCACGTCCACTGCGTTCCCTGGCCGGGCTGAGCAGGCGGGATTCCGAGATACCATTCGAGAAACGATTTCATGCGGAGAGGTTACCGGATCGGAACCCCGATGAAGAAGGTAGCGGAACGACGCAAGCCCAATTGTCCCCGAGTTGTCATCAGCTGCCGAGCGTTGGCTCGCGGTTTTCCGGATGATCGAGAACCGGACGCTAACGCGTGCCGGCTGTTTGGCCGCATCTCTGGGGACATTGGGCACAAGTCGTCCGGCCCAATTGCCTGGACGAAAAGGACGTCAGTCTCGGTCGGACTGCGGGCTCGCTGCACTCGACCACAGCCACCCCGGCCAGTAACCGCGGAGTGCGCTGAGGCTTTGCAGAGAACTCTGAGGCACCCCTGCGTTTCAAGTGCTCCGCTGCCGTCAGCGAGACAGCTTGAAGCAGGCGGCCTCTTCGCCGTTTCTTGCGAACAGGTGCCCGTTCCAGACGACGGGGTGATTCCACGTCTTCCCGTCGAGTGCCGGGTAGCGACCGAGTTCCTCGTAATCGTCAGGGCTCGCCGTCACGTACGCGATATCGCCGTTCTCCGCGAGCACGATCAGCACGTCTCCGGCCAGCAACAGCTGCCCGTAGCCGTACCGGCCCTGCTTCCACTCGATCTTCCCACTGCCCAGGTTCAGGCACATCAGGATGCCTTCGCTGAGTCCGTACACGTACTCGCCCTGCCGGACCGGAGCGTTGAACTTCAACTTGAAGCGTTTCTCCGTCCAGGCAGACTCAGAGGACCAGTTCTCACCGTTCTGCTGAACTCGAATCAGCGTCGCCCCCTGTCCGTAGCCGGTCGCAATGAGAACCGAGCTGTCATCAACGACAACCGGCTCGGTGGCGTTGACCTTCGGGTCGTTCTCCCAGGGAACGGTCCACAGCAGCTTGCCGTCGCTCAGGTCATGCCCGGACAGGCCGAGTCCGTGAAACGCCAGCAGTGTCTGAGTACCGTGCAGGTTCGCGAGCGTCGGTGCTGCGTACGACGCAGGGGCAGTGCCCGCTGACCAGACAGGCTCGCCGGATTCGGCATCGTAGACGGCGACTCCGTGATCGTTTTCCCCGCCAGGAATGACGATGACCCTGCCATCGACGATCAGCGGCGAGCCCGACATTGCCCACTTGAGGTTTTCTGCACCGGCATCGTCGAGAATGTTCCGTGCCCAGAGCTTCTGACCGCTCAGCGGCTCCAGACAGTTGAGCTGTCCGGTTGCCCCCAGCGAGTACAGTCGCGAATCGACGATCGTCGGTGTGGCTCGCGGGCCGGGGCCGCCCATGGCTTCGTCAAAGCGGATTGGGTCGGTGTGTTCCCAGACTTGCTTCCCGGTCAGCGCGTCGTAACAGACGACGCACTCGTTGTCGCCGCGCTGCTCCTGAGTGAACGCGAGCCCGCCGACGATCGCAAACGACGACCAGCCCCTGCCGACCGGATGCCGCCAGACTTCGACCGGTGCCTGCTGCCAGTTCACTCCGGACAGGTCCGCATTGATGATGCCGTCCCGCTGCGGCCCGCGAAACTGCGGCCAGTCTCCGTCTGTGATTTCGAGACGCGGCGGTTCCGTGTTGTTCGCGGACTCGTCGTCGGTACTGTCGCCTTGTCCGGCTTCGATCGATGCTGAGTCTGTCGGCGAGGTCGATTCGACGGTCTTGAGATACGCGTCAAGTTTCTCCTCGTCGGTCAGTTCTGAAGTGCTGACGAAGACGGGCATCATGTCGCCGCGAAACTCTTTGATGCGGTACTGCGAGCGAAACCCGAGGGCGGCCCCCGCCAGAACGACGATGCCGATGACACGCGTCGTCAGCGGCAGCCCGCTGGCAAACAGCCACCAGAGCGTCGTGAAGAAGACCGTGCCCGACACGACTGGCAGAGAAAAGAAGACCTGATAAGTGCGGTCCGGCGCGAAGTAAAACCAGACGAGAGCTTCGAGAACGCAGCCGAACGTGAAGATGCCGACTCCCCACTTCCAGCGGAACGGCGATGCGGCGGCAGTCTCCGAATCAGTAATCACGGGTTGATCCGTCACCAGGTCCTCCTTGAAGTGAAGTGGCACGTTCGGCACAGCTGTCAGTCATCGCGACCGTCAATCGTAGCTGCCGTCGTCAGACGGTGGGCCGCGACGGGAACTCACCACGCTCTGGCGAGCGTAGCTACGCAGCAGCTTACGAAAGTCGCTGCTTGACGACACGGAATCATAGCTCCGGTGAGTCGAATGGCACCCGACCTTGCGGGCATTCGCTTGCGAGATGGTTACGATGCGTCACCCGATCGCATCCACAGATCCAGGTACGACAAAGGCCTTGCCCATGCGCCGCTTTCGGATTGCCCTTCTGCTTACCACTCTGGCCGTTCTCGGTTCTCGCGCCCACCTCAGTTCTGCAGCCGCAGCCGAGGACCAACCGCCGAATGTGATCATCATCTTCTGCGACAACCTCGGGTACGGCGACATCGAACCGTTCGGCTCGACATTGCACCGTACGCCGCATCTGAACCGCATGGCTCGCGAAGGGCGGAAACTCACACACTTCTGCGTGACCGCCGGAGTCTGCACGCCGTCGCGGGCGAGCCTCATCACCGGCTGCTACTCACAACGAGTCGGGATGCACAACAATCCGCGCGACGGCCAGGTGCTCCGGCCGGTCTCACCGTACGGGCTCAATCCGAGTGAAACGACGATCGCGGAAGTGCTCAAGCAGAAGGGCTACGTGACCGGGATGATCGGCAAGTGGCATCTCGGCGATCAGCCCGCGTTTCTTCCGACGCGGCAGGGCTTCGACGAGTTCTTCGGCATCCCGTACAGCGACGACATGACGCAGCCGACCGGCCAGCGAATTGGCGAGAAGCTCGACGGTAACCGTTGGCCCCCGTTGCCGCTGATGGAAGGCGAGACGGTGATTGAGGCACCCGTCGACCGAGACCTGCTCACAAAGAGGTACACCGAGCGCGCGGTCGAGTTCATCGAGAAGCACCGCGACGAGCCGTTCTTTCTCTACATTCCGCAGGCGATGCCCGGCAGCACGGCGACTCCGTTTTCCAGTCCCGAGTTTCGTGGCAAGAGCCGCAACGGTCCGTGGGGAGATTCGATCGAGGAACTCGACTGGTCGACCGGCCAGCTTCTCGACTGCCTCGTTGATTTGAAGATTGATCGTCGGACACTCGTCGTCTGGACGTCGGACAACGGAGCACCCCTCGCCCGCGATCTGCAGTCGCTCTCGCGAGGTAGCAATCAGCCGCTGCACGGTCGCGGCTACACAACCGCCGAAGGAGCGTTCCGCGTGCCGACCATCTGCTGGTGGCCCGGACGGATTCCCGCCGGGACCGAGTGCTCCGAACTGGCTTCAACCATCGACCTGTTGCCGACGGTCGCCGGTCTCGCTGGTGCCGAGCTTCCAAAACAGAAGATCGACGGCCTCGACATCCACCCGCTGCTGCTCGGCGAACCCGGAGCGAAGACGCCGCACAAAGCCTTCTTCTATTACCAGACTGACCAGCTTCAGGCGGTTCGCAGCGGCCCCTGGAAGCTCTTCGTCCCGCTGGCCGACTTCCAGCGGCACCCTCATTTTCAGAAGGGCAAGTCCTCGCAACCGCTGCTCTTCAACGTGGAGACGGATATCGCATCCCAGCACAACGTCGCGACCGAGCATCCCGAGATCGTCGCTCGTCTGACGAAACTCGCCGACGCCACCCGGGCCGACCTGGGTGACGCGGGCAGTCGAGGTTCCGGTCAGCGTTCGCCGGGCCACGTTGACAATCCCCAGCCTCAGCAGCTGACGACGTCGAATCGTTAGGAAAGCCGGAATGGTGCCGGCCTGACGGCGTCTTGCCGCAGATTCCGCATTCTGACTACTATCACGGCTTGCGGTTTTGTCGTACTGGAGCGGTTTGACCGGTTCCGTTTGCAGCTCAGCCGGGCGATCGAACTCAGCCACACAACTTTGACAGGTGGACCATGACGCTGAAGAGCCCTTCCCGAGCGGCCTGCACGCTCGTTCTCGGAACAGTCACGCTCGTCGCCACGACGATCTTCGCTCAGCAGCTCGTCGAGCCGCAGCAAACCGACGGCGCAGTCACTCAAAACGTCTGTGCGATGGTCAGCAAGTACCACATTAATCACGGCAGGATCGACGACGCCCTCTCCGCGAAACTGCTCGACCGGTTTCTCGAAGTTCTCGATCCGCAGAAGCTGTACTTTCTGAAGTCCGACATCGACGGGTTCGAGAAATCACGGCTCGATCTTGATGACCAGCTGAAACAAGGCGATGCGAAGTTCGCCTACGACGTTTTCAATACCTACAGGCAGCGAGTGCAGGACCGGGTCGCGTACGCTCACGAGATGATCGACGCGTCTCACGACTTCACGATCGAAGAAGAGCTGATCACGGACGCCAAGGACCTGCCGTATTCGGAATCCCGCGACGCTCTGAACGACCGCTGGCGTAAGCGAGTGAAGCTCGACATTCTGAATCTGCGTCTGGATGACACGAAGCAGGAAGAAATCGCCGACCGGCTCCACAAGCGTTACCGGATGCTCGAACGCACGATCAACGAGACCGAATCGTTTGAAGTCCTGGAGATGTACCTGTCGTCGATGACGCACTGCTTCGACCCGCACTCGTCGTACATGTCGCCGCAGACGCTGGAAGAGTTCCGCATCTCGATGCAGCTCAGCCTGGACGGCATCGGTGCGGCGCTTCGCAGCGAGGACGGCTACACGACGGTTGCTCAGATCGTCAAAGGCGGAGCCGCTGAGAAGGACGGACGTCTTGAAGTCGGCGACAAGATCATGGCAGTCGGCCAGGAAGTCGGCGAGTTTGTCGACATCGTCGATATGAAGCTGAGCAAGGTCGTCCGTCTGATTCGTGGCAAACGCGGTTCCAAGGTGCGGCTGCAGGTGCAGAAGGGCGATTCCGGCGACACGATCGTTTACGACCTGATCCGTCAGAAGATCGAACTGAAGGAATCGGAAGTCAAAGGCGAGATCATCGAGACAATGGATCGCACCGGTCGTCAGGCACGCATCGGTGTGATCAACATCCCGTCGTTCTACCGCGACTTTAACGGCGCCGAAAACGGGATTGAGGACTTCAAGAGCACCGCCCGTGACCTGCAGAACGTGCTGGTCGACTTCCGCAACGATCCCAAGGGAGCACCGGACGCGATCATCATCGACCTGCGATACAACGGTGGCGGAGCACTCAGCGAATCGATCGAAGTCACGGGTCTGTTTATCGACGAAGGCCCGGTCGTCCAGGTCAAGGAGCCTGGGTCGAGCGTCAAGACCTACAGCGACGACATCGAAGGTGCGTTTAACGAACCGCTGATCGTGGTCTGCAACCGCATGTCGGCATCGGCGTCCGAGATTTTCGCCGGGGCCATCAAGGATTACGGACGTGGCATCGTCGTTGGCGACTCCAGCACACACGGCAAGGGCACCGTCCAGAACGTGATCCCCGTTGGCGGCAATGTGATTTCCAGCTTTTTCGGCCAGCCGAAAGACAACGGCGCGCTCAAGCTGACCATCAACCAGTTCTACCGAGTGAACGGCGACAGCACGCAGAACACAGGCGTGAAGTCCGACATCGTGCTGCCGTCGCTCATTGACCACATGGACGTCGGCGAAGCATCGCTCGACAACGCTCTGGCGTTTAACCGAATCGAACCGGCTGAGTACGGTCGTCTGGCCTACGTCAACAACGACGTGATCAGCCGCCTGCAGAACGCCAGTCAGAAACGGGTTGCCGCTAACGACGACTTCAAGAAGCTGGAAGGCGACATCGCGAAGTACGTCGACCGCAAGAACCGCAAGACGATCTCGCTGAACGAGTCCAAGCTCAAAGCCGAACGCGACGCGGACCGCCCGGCAGACGACAAGAAGAAGGACGACGAGGAAGAAGAGTCAGAGCGAGAAGAAGGCCCGATCTTCCCGGAGTCGGCCTACAACGACGAACTCCTGAACATCGCCGTCGACTACGTAGAAGCCCTCCGCGGCGCCGCCACCGCCCAGCGATAGGACTCGCGTTGCTTCTGCAATTCTTCACACACGAAAAACGCCGGGCAGGCGATCGTCTGTCCGGCGTTTTCTGTTTTCAGACAAGCAATCTGTCACGTCTGGGAACGGTTTCGGGCTTCGTTGCAGACCTCTGGGGCACTCCTATAATCCGGCTCGGTTCTCTGGCGGAGCGTTTCTGGTGAGTCAGTTGACGCGATCGGCAGAGGAATCAGGCCGTCTGGCAGGTCGCTGATTGCTTTCGTCGCTCGAAGCTGTCAGTGGGTCGACCTTGCCTCTCACCCGCGGATCGGCACCTTGAATGTGAAGGAGCCAGCCTTGAACTGGTTGCGCACCGCCCTGTCTTCTTCCGTTGGGAAGAAGTTTCTGATGGCGATTACCGGCCTGCTGTTGTGCGGCTTTCTGCTGACACACCTCGCCGGAAACCTGCTGCTCTTCGCCGGGCCTCAGAAATACAACGACTACGCTCACGCCCTGCACGCGAACGAAGGGCTGCTGATGGTCGCTGAAGT
>JAPOLP010000413.1 GCA_029977045.1 Planctomycetota bacterium | reverse complement strand
TGTGCGGAGTGCTGCGATCTGCTGCTGCTTTTCGGCTGCTTGCTCCTTGAGTTCCGGCCAGATGGCAGCGATGCGGTCCTTGATCTGTGCCGCGTCGTAACCCTGCATCTGGCGAATCTGGAACGCCGAGACCTGATCACGTGAGATCTTTCCATCGGCGATCGCCTGCAGCAGATGCGCGGAGTAGGTCGGGCGAGCAACCAGTGTCTCGATCGCTTCGCGCTTCGGTTCGTTGCGGAAGCCGCCGAAGCGTTGTATCAGCAGCGTTGGCGTGTTCTCGTCGTCAAAGGCGGCGAGGCCGGAGATCGCGACGCTCGCGAGGTCGCGATTGCCGAGCAGTCCCTGCAGGTACGACACAATGTCCTTGTCGCGAGCCAGTACGAGTGCCCGGATGGCCGAGCGGCGTTCGTCAAGGTCGGCGGCGTCATTGCGAGCCAGCTTGCGAATCTCGTCGAGCGCCCGTCCGTCGCCAAAGACAACGGACAGTTCGCGCGTCAGCCGCTGCACATCGGCGTTGTCGGCTTTGGCGAGTTCCGGAGAAACACTCGCCCAGATGGCCGGTGCCGGAGCCTTCCGCCAGCCACGCAGAGCGTCGGACATGCCGTGCAGAATGTCGAGCTGCACATCGACGTTGGGCGACGACGACCCCAACAGATCAACAAGTAAGGCCACGGTCGCAGGCTGCCGTTCGATTTCGTGAGTCAGCCGCCGCGCAATGAACTCACGCACGAGCGGCAGCTTCGACGAAGCCGCCAGCTTGACGGCTCGCTCCGGATCAGAAGTCAGAGCCGGCTCGATCCCGTACCAGACCATCAGCGGATAAACGCGGTCGTCGGCGAACTGTTCGTGGTGAACCAGATGTTCTGCAATCGGCCACCGCTGCTCGTATGGCAGGCGATTAAGAATCGACGCCAGGTACGTCTGGACGAGACCTGACTTGTCAGTGCCTGCCAGACGGGCCAGTTCATTCAACGCGGCGTCGGACAACTTGCCATCTTCGGCGAGCAGCCGAACGGCCCACACTCGCACGTTCTCAGACGAGTCTCCTGTCAGGTCAATGAGTAGCTTTCCGGATGCTCCACCAGTTGCGTTCAAGCCGAGTAGAGCAGCGACGCGAACCGGCGTTGACTGGCCGGGACCAACCAGCTTGGACAGAACACTGTGGGCATCTCCGAGCTTGACGCCGGCGGCGCTGCGTTCCGCCAGAAGCCTAATCGAGTGTTCACGTATCCAGCGGTTTTCTGATTCAACGAGCAGGGCAAGGCTTTCGCTTCCTGTTGCGGCAAGTGTTCCCTCTGGCGACAGGTCGACACCCGGTTGCAGGGGCTTGCGCGGCCGCACCTGGTAGATGCGCCCCGACGTGCGATGCACGCCGTCGTTTTCGTGGCACTCGCCGACGTCGGACCAGTCGGCGACGTAGAGCGTGCCGTTCGGACCGAAGTGCAGTTCGACTCCGCGGAACCAGGGGTCGGTGGCTTTCATGAAGTCCGGGCCGTGTTTGCCGACGAAGGTTGCGCCTTCGCGGACCAGGCGGTCGCGGTTGATTCGCTGGCCGTGCAGGTTGATGGCCAGGACTGAGTTGTCGTACTCCTTGCCCCACAGGCCGGGCGGGACGATGACCATGCCGCTGTGAGCGTGGCCGCCGCCGGCTTCGTCGGTCGTCTTTGTCACGCCGAGCTTGCGGATGTCGCTCCAGGTTTCCTTTGTGTCCCAGTGGAAGTGGTCGGCGGTCTGTTCGATGACCTGGTAGACGTGCGGATTGAAATGCTCGCCATACATCCTCCGGAAGTAGGCCCCCGGCACGACGTGCCACAAGTGGCCGATGACCGTGTTGATGAAGAACAGCTCGCCGTTCGCGTCCCAGTCCATGCCCCATGAGTTGGTCGTGCCTTCGCAGACGACCTCGAACGTGTGTTTCGTCGGGTGGAATCGCCAGACGCTGCAGTTGAGTGCGGTTCGCTGGTCGGGAGTTGCTCCTGGCACGCCGACGGTCGACGGTGCCAGAATTCCGTGCCGGCCATACAGCCAGCCGTCCGGCTCCCAGCGCAGGCCGTTGACGATGTTGTGCCGCACGGCGTTGTCGTCCCAGCCGTCGACCATCACGACAGGCTCGCCATCCGGCTTGTCGTCGCCGTCGCGATCTGGAATGAACAGCAGATTTGGCGCGTCGAGCACCCACGCTCCGCCGTACCCGATTTCGACACTCGTCAGCCGCCGCCCCTGATCCCAGAAGACGGTCCGTTTGTCGCACGAACCGTCACCGTCCGTATCCTCAAGAATGACAACGCGGTCCTTGAGACGGTTCTCAAAGCCGACACCGCTCTCCGCGTAGCTGTAGTTCTCGCAGACCCACAACCGCCCGCGATCGTCCGTCGCCAGAGCGATCGGCTGCTGCACATCGGGCTCGGCTGCGAACAGAGAAATCTCAAATCCGTCCGGGACCGTCATGCCGGAGAGTGCTTCCTGGGGCGTCAGGAATTTCTGCGTGGACGGTTCCGTATTGAAGACGGGGGTGTCTTCAGCCACGACCGGTCGGCAGTACTGAGTGACAACGATCGTCAGAGCCAGAGTGGTCGAGAGCAGAGTTCGATTCATGGTGCGACTCGCCGAAACGGGAATGCGGTGCCAGATGAGCCGGCAGGATAGTGACCGCGTGCTGTAGCGTCAGGCGACTGTGAGGTTATCGTCGGCGTCGGGTTCCGAAGAAAGTCGCTGATCGCTCCGCGATCGATGCGCTTCCGGAAGGTTAACGGCAGCCGCAACAGGGTTGCCGTCTTGTGAAGAGTTCGCGTCGAACGCAGAATTCGGGGCTTCACCTTGCGGGCGTTTCGATCGCGTAGCGATCAACGACTGACAACGCATACCTGAGTCAGGTCGCGTGCTTGCCAGTCTCGCTGTCTATTCAGCCGTCGCGAACGGAGCGTGCTTCAGCTCGAGTTGCCACAATCCAGGGTTGCCTTCGCGGATTTCGAGCCACGTGTCGAAGGGGACGGACTCGAACCGCTGCGTCTCGCCGGTCGTCGGCCAGAAGATTTCCAGAGCGGCGATCCGCTCGGCGCGACCGAGACCGATCATTGGCTGCAACGAACCAGCGCCAATATTTCCGACGCTGCCCACCCAGTTATAGATCGAGCGTTGCTGGCCGTCCTCGACGATGTCGACACGGATGCGGGCACCGATGCCGGCACGGTTTGACCGATCGCCCACCAGCTTGATCCGCAGCCAGTGATTGCCGAAACCGGGATTCTCAAATACGGCGTTGGCAAACGTGTCACCGGGAAATGCGCCACCAAGTTGAGCGAAGATGTCCTGATCTCCATCGTTGTCGAGATCGGCGAACGCGATACCGTGGCCCTTCTGCAGATGCCCGAAGCCGCCAGAATACGTCACGTTCTCAAAGCGTGAACCGCCGACATTGTGAAACATCAGGTTCGGCATCAGACCTTCGTACTCGGGGTAACCGGTGCCCAGATAGAAGTCGGGGAAGCCGTCGTTGTCGAGGTCGCCAATATTCGCGCCCATTGGCTGCATTGTGCCATCGAGACCGTACGTTGCAGACGATTCCACAAATCCGCCATGCCCATCGCCGATGTAGAGACACGACGTTTCGTCCTCTCCTGGCAACCCGAATGCGTCGGCGGCAACGTGCTTCACACCGAAATCGTACGCGGCGGCGAAAAGGTCGAGCACACCGTCATTATTCACGTCGCAAAACCACGCCGGAAAACTCATGAGCGGGCGTGTCACGTTTAACTCAACAGCGACGTCCGTAAACGTGCCGTCCTGGTTGTTGGAGTACAGCCGGTTTGGCTCGTCCTGGTTGGATACATACAGATCGGGATACCGGTCGTTGTTCCAGTCTCCCCAGACGGCACACTTGCCGTAGCGCCGATTCTCGACTCCGGCTGCATCCGCCACGTTGGTGAAGCCGGCCTTGCCATCGTTTCGATACAACTGTGCGGGAGCATCACCCTCGTTGACGACGTACAGGTCGACATCACCGTCGTTGTCGAAATCAGCCCAGGCAGCTCCAGCAGAGGGGAAGCGGTCGTCGCCGAGCCCCCGGTCAAACGTGACATCGCGAAACCGACCACCTCCGAGATTTTCCAGCAGAGAATTCGGATGCAGTCCGACGACTGGTTTCCACGCGCCGCGAGTGGCGAACACGTCGATGTCGCCGTCGTTGTCGAAGTCGGCGGGAACCAGATTGAAGGCAGCGATGATGCCGGTCAGCCCAGACTGCTCGGTACAGTCCTCGAACCGACCGGTTCCGGTATTCTCGAAAAACCGAATCTGACCGTCCGGTTCCCAGGCCGACGTCAGCACGTCGATCAGTCCGTCGCCATTGAAGTCTTCGGTGACAACACCGCCGGCACCGTTCATCGTGTCCAGGCCGGTGGCTGCGGCTACGTTCGGGAAACGAGGAAACCCGGATGCGTCAGCGAAGGCTGTTTCGGGAACGCGATACTGCTCAGGAACGCCGTTCGGATACTCACCCAGAGTCATGCTGGCGATGTTCAGCAACCAGCAGGCACCAGGATCACCTGGGACTTCCTTGAGATACTGCAGCAGGTACTCGCGAGCCTTGCGGCTGCCCTCCTGTGCCGAGTGGATACCGCCACCACGAATCGGCAACAGACAGCTTTCGCCATTCGAACAGTGAACGCAGTTCGCAGTTTCTCCCAGCCGCAGCCAGGCAACAGCCGTTTTGAACAGTACCATGCGATAGACGCTGGGAGGAGCACCGGTACGCGCAATTTGCAGTGCAGCCTCAGCGTGTTTGACGGCCTTTTCGTTCTGACCCAGCCGCAGGTACGTCTCTCCCAGGCGTGCCTGAAACCTCAAAGCCTCACTGCCCCTGAGATTCGGCGGCAGACGCTTCTGAAATTCAAGCAGTTCGTCGAGTGTTGCGGTCTCGTAGTAGGGATCGGTGCGTCTGGATTCGTCACGGATGGAGGCCAGCTCGGCAATCATCCGGGCGTGTCCGTCGACCGCAATCTGAGCCGTATCGGTCGGCGCGTCTTCGGACGTCGTGTCAACGGCGCCTCGTGACGAACTGCCGCATCCGGCAGTCAGCAAGGCGGGCACGGTGATCAGCAGAAACAGCGCGGCGCGAAACCTCAGCGCAGTACAGATTGCCAGCGGCATGGGGAACGGCTTCCAGCAATGTCAGGGTGCAGACGCACCCCGATTGCGAAGCACGTAGGCGGCAGCCCTGGCAGCAAGGAAGTCGCTTGACGCCAGATCCTGAAGCTCAGCCAGAAGGTCCACGGGTAAAACCTCAGGTTCGATCAGGAGGCGAGAGGCCCGGATGCGGATCTGTCGGTGTTCGTTCCCCAGTTCCCGGACGAGTTCCCGGAAGATGCCGGCTGTTTCCCCTGAGATTCTCCAGTGAGCCTCCAGAGCCTCAATCCGTACGAGCGACTGAAGTTCTATCCAGGCGACACGTTCAGACTTCGCGGCTTCCACTGACGCGGCTGGCCGAGCGGATTGGACGGTCGCCTCGAGAGCATCAAGACTCCCGGATGCGTTTCGGCCGAGCCTGCCCAAGGCCCTGGCAGCTCGCCATTGAATGTCAGGTTCGCCGCTCTCCAGAAGTCTGATCAGAACGGGAACGGACGCTGGACCGATCGCGGCGAGTGTGTCGGCGGCGGCGTCCTGGACCTCGGGCACTTCATCAAGGACAAGCCGTTCAACCAGCGCGT
>JAPOLP010000861.1 GCA_029977045.1 Planctomycetota bacterium | reverse complement strand
TACCGGGAAGACGCTGTGGCAGAAGACGGTCGTGAAGTCGCCGCTTGAAACAAAGCACACGCTCAACAGCTTCGCGTCGAGCACTCCGGCAACGGACGGCTCGCTGATCTTCGTGTCGTTTCTGCAGGTCGACGGTCGCACCGTTCCAGCTCCGAATGTCGGCACGCCGCGTCCGATCACGCCCGGCGAAATGGTCGTCGCCGCGTACGACTTCGACGGCAACGAGAAGTGGAAATCCAAACCGGGTGAGTTCGTCAGTGCTCACGGCTACTGCAGCAACCCGGTTCTGTACGGCGACACGGTCATCGTTAACGGCGACCACGACGGCGACTCGTACATCGTCGCTCTGAATCGTGAAACCGGTAAGACCGTCTGGAAGCAGAAGCGAGCGAACGGCATCCGCAGCTACGTCACGCCGCTGATCCGTGAGATCGCCGGTCGCAAGCAGATGGTGCTCTCCGGCAGCGAGGCGATCACAAGCTTCAACCCGGACGACGGCACAGTCTTCTGGACGATCGACGGCCCGACGGAGCAGTTCGTCGCCTCGATGGTCTATGACGGCGAGTACTTCTTCATGGCCGCCGGTTTACCGACGCATCACGTCGTCGCCGTCAAACCGGACGGCAGCGGCAACGTCACTGAGACTCACGTCAAGTGGCACAGCACTGACGCGAAGTGTTACGTGCCGAGCCCCGTCCTGTGTGGCGGCCTGCTGTTCGTCGCCGACGACCGCGGGACAGCTGGTGCCTTCGATGCGAAGACCGGCGAGAAAGTCTGGCGCGAGCGGATGGGCAGCCACTTCAGCACGTCGCTGATCACGAACGCCGGCAAGGTCTTCTTCGTTGCCGATAACGGCATCACAAAGATCGTTGATCCCGGCACGCAGTCCGAAAGCGGCACACCACAGATCGTCGCCGAGAACCCGCTGGGCGAATCAACGTACGCCTCACCAGCGATCGCTCACGGCAACCTCTTCATCCGTGGCGAAAAGCACCTCTTCTGCATCGGCCAGTAAGCACGAATTCAATCCTTTCGCAGGACGGACTTCCAGTCCGTCAGCGCCTGAAAGCCGCGAAACGTCGACGGTCTGGAAGTCCGTCCTACACAAGAGAATCTCATGCTTTGCGTCGTTCGACTGCTTCAACATTCTTTTGTCTGTCTTTCACTGCTCGTCCTGCTGTCGTCTCTGACATCCGCCGCCGATCGTCCGAACGTGCTGATCATTATGGCGGACGACTGCACGTTCTCGGACCTGCCGCTGTACGGCGGGCAGAACGCGAAGACGCCGAACATCGACCGGCTGGCCAGCGAGGGGCTGACGTTTCAGCGAGCGTACTTGTGCTCGGCGATGTGCCAGCCGTGTCGAGCGGAACTTTTCACCGGGCAGTATCCCATGCGGAACGGCTGTGCCTGGAACCACTCGGCCAGTCGCGAGGGAACTCAGAGCCTGCCGCAGCACCTGGGGAAACTCGGTTACCGCGTCGGAATCGCGGGAAAGGTGCATGTGAAACCGGACTCGGCGTTTCCGTTTGAAAACATCGGCGGCTTCGATCCGAACTGCGTCCGCAACCCGACGCAGCCTCACGATCTGACGGACTATCGCAGTTTCATTTCCCGCGACGACAAAGAACCGTTCTGCCTCGTCATCGCGCTTGTCGAGCCGCACGTTCCGTGGGTGATGGGCGACGCATCGCAGTACGCTCCGAAGAAGATCAAGCTGCCGCCACACATTGCCGACACGCCGCGTACCCGGCAGGATTTCGGTCGGTACCTCGCCGAGATCACGTACATGGACGGGCAGGTCGGCGAAATTCTCGACGCGCTGCAGCAGTCAGGCCGCGACGATGACACGCTCGTCCTGTTTACGTCAGAGCAGGGTTCGCAGTTCCCCGGCTGCAAATGGACCAACTGGGACACGGGAGTCCACACCGCTCTGGTCGCCCGCTGGCCAGGCCGCATTAAGGCCGGTGCTCAGACCGGCGCCCTGGTCCAGTACAGCGACGTCACACCAACGCTCGTCGAGGCAGCCGGTGGTGATCCAACCAAGGGCGGTTTCGACGGAACCAGTTTCCTTCAGGTTCTGACGGGGCAGTCAGCGACGCATCGCGAGTTCGTTTACGGAATGCACAACAACGTTCCGGAGGGCCCGCCGTACCCGGTGCGATCTATCTCCGACGGCAACTGGCACTACATCCGCAATCTGCGTCCTGACGAGATCTATATCGAGAAGCACCTGATGGGTACGCAGGGCAACGGTGGACTCAACAACCCGTACTGGGGCACCTGGGTCTGGCATTCACAGACCGACCCGCGAACCTACGAACTCGTCAAACGCTACACCCTGCGTCCCGCCGAACAGCTTTATCACACGGCGAACGATCCAGCCGAGATGACGAACCTGGCCGGCAAGCCCGAGCACGCAAAGATTCAGCGCCGGCTCAGCGCGGCTCTCGACAAGTGGATGGCTTCCCAGGGCGACCCCGGCGCTCCGCAGGACCTGCTCGAAACCCTGAAGTCCGCCCGCGAACTCAAACACCGCTTCGTCCCACCACAGGCTGATTGAACAGGCAGCGAAACTGCGAGCCGTTCAGACGCCGAGCGCGGCCGGCTCAGCTGAAAACGCTGCACGGCGTTTGCAACGACATCGTGCGGTGGGTGTTTTGGTGGGCGTCCTGTGCGAAAGCGGTCCGCTACTTCACAGCGACTGCGTATGGCAATGCGGTCCCGGCAAGCCCTGCCGCCAGATTCTCAACCGTCATTTTCAGCATTCGTTGCCTGGTCCGGTGCGACGCGCTGCCCAGATGTGGTGCGATGACCAGGTTCTTCAGCGTCAGCAGCGGATGGTCGCGCGGCAGTGGTTCGGGATCGGTGACGTCGAGAGCCGCTCCTCGGATGCGTCCGGCCTTGAGGATCTCATAAAGATCGTCGGTCTTAACGACTGGCCCGCGAGCCATGTTGATCAACGTCGCCGACGGCTTCATCAGTTCGAGCTGCTCGCGCCCGATCAGCCCGGTTGTCTCCGGCGTCAGCGGACAGTTCAGTGCGACGAAGTCACTCTCGCGCAGCAGGTCGTCGAGAGATCGGTACTCGACACCGAGTTCGGCCTCGGCTGCTTCGTCGCGTCGCCGGTTGTGGTAAAGCAGCGGCATGTCGAACGCGCGAGCCCGCTTCGCGACCTCTTTGCCGATTCGACCCATGCCGACGATGCCCAGCGTGCTGCCGGTGACTTCGTGCCCGATCAGAATCGATGGGTCGTAATGCAGGAACTCGGGACCGCGAGCGAACTC
>JAPOLP010000274.1 GCA_029977045.1 Planctomycetota bacterium | reverse complement strand
GCCGATCACGTTGCCGCGAGCGACTCCGCCGCCGGCAAAGATTGCCGAGTACGCCTTCGACCAGTGATCACGACCGCCGTTGGCCGCCCTGTTGATCTTCGGTGTCCGACCGTGCTCGCTGAGGCAGACGACCAGCGTGTCGTCGAGCATTCCTCGCTGTTCGAGATCGAGGATCAGCCCGGAAAACGCCCGGTCGAACGGCGGCATCAATTGATCCTTCATACGCGGGAAGTGATCAACGTGCGTGTCCCAGGCGTCGCCAGCGAGGCCGTATTCGTCCCAGAAGACCGACGCGAGCCGCGTGCCGGACTCGATCATTCGTCTCGCCGCCAGGCAGCCCTGGCCGAACAGCGTGTGGCCGTACAACTCGCGAGTGGATTCGGGTTCGTTGCGGACGTCGAGTGCCTGCGCGACTTCCGGCGAGCCGACCAGCGAGAACGCCATGTCCTGGAACTTGCCGAGCGAACTGCCGGCCGACGTCCGATCGAGGTCGCGCCGCGCGGAATCAAACTGCGAAAGCAGCGAACGGCGTCGGTCGAGCCGGTCGATCGTCACGTTCGGCAGCGGAGCCGTTGACGCGATGCGGAAGTGGCTGTCGGTCGTTGTGCCGAGATACGGTTCCGGGCCGTCGAATGAGAACTCGCCGCCGGCGCGCTCCTTATGAATGTTGACCGTTCCGTCGCCGACGAACTCGGTCCAGGTCGGATTGAAGCCGCCTCCCAGGAACGCTCCGTACGGGCCAGCGCGGAACGGCTGATCGCTCCGCTGGCTGCTGAAGTGGAATGGCAGCGCGACGTTCTGCACGAAATCGGACCGGCTGGTTCCCTGCTGACGATCGATGTACTCGACGACCGAACCGAACCACGGATGGTGCCGCGTGTCACGCGGGTTGAGTTCCATCGCGACGTCGATCAGCGGGATTCCGGTCATCGCATACGCGACGCCGTGAATCGGGTAGTCGTGCGTCATCGACCGAATGACGGTCGTCCGATCCATGATTCGCGACGTGTGCGGGAGCAGCTCGCACACTGGCAAGCCGGGGATCGTCGAGGGGATCGGCTCCATCGTCCCGCGAATTTCAACGGGAGCCTGAGGCTTCATATCGAACGTCTCAAGCTGGCTCGGCGATCCATATAGAAAGAGCACGATACAGTTCTTCGCCCGACCGAAGCCGTCGCCCGACGCCTGAGCTGACTGGTTAGCCAGCAGCGTCGAGAGGCTCAGCCCGCCCATCCCCAGAGAGCCTGCCTGCAGAAACTCGCGGCGCGTTGTGCCGTTGCACAGTTTTTTCCGGGATCCAAGTACGCGAAGCATGAGACATCCTCAATTCTGGCCGGTTTGCCGCCTCCCGAGACAACTGAGGCGGGCGGTGGGGCTGCCAGCGTAACAGATCGACCTCGCTGATGAATTCGCAGTTTCTTTTCTGACCTGGATTACCGCAGTCTCGCCACAACACGCCGGTCGAGCAGTTACGACATCTGCCAGCCGGCTACTCTCGGCATCAATCCAGCTCGACCGGAAAGACGGGACGCGTTCGTTTCGTGTAGTTCAGCCGCGAAAAGTCGTGCGTGTGAATCGCAGCGGCGTCGATGTTGAAGATCGATCCGGCGATTGGCTCGAACGCGGCCCGAAAGTGAGCGGCCGATTTCACGCAGATGTATTTCATTGCCGAGCAGTCGATCTCGAGCGTACGGGCAAACGCCGGACAGACCGGCTGCTCGCGAGCGTTGACGACAACGACGTTGACTCCGCCGATCCGGAGCCAGGCCGACTGGCCCATGTTTCCGGTTAGGCCGCCCCACATCGGGCCGTCGTACTTGAACTCGCCGTTCGTGAGTGCGACGACTTCGGCTACGCACTCGATAGGCTCGCCCTGCGACGGATGCGAGTGGCCACCGAGCGAGACTTCGATCCGGCTGCCAACGCCGGCCTCGTGTGCCTGCCGAGCCGCCGCCGGATCGACGAGATACATCAGGAGCGCATCCTGCAGATCGAGTTCGACGAACGTTCGCAGTACTTCGGTCGAATCTCCCGGCGACCCGCCGCCGGTATTGTCCGCGTGATCGGCGAGCATGATCGGGAAACGATCAGCAGCCTCTCCCTGAGCCAGCGCCTCGCGGACGGTCATCGGCGGCGAGTACCACTGCTGCCGGTTCTCCCACAGCCAGCCAGCGAACTCGTCCGCCGTCGCCTGAGCCAGCTTGCGGTCGCCATCGGCGATCACGGTGACCGACGTTCCGACATCCGGTACGTCCGACCACGGAAAGCCGGTCGCCAGTGTGACCGAGAGAATTCCCGGTCGTTCTTCGAGAGCGTGAACGCGACGCATGACGTCATCCATCGGCGGATGAGCCGTTACCTGGCGGCGAGTTCCCCAGAACATCGGCAACTGATGGATCGCCCCGACGGGCTGAATCTCGCCGCGCAGCGTTCGGACCATCAGTGCCGCTGCTTCACGGCCTCGCTCCGCCTGATCGACGTGCGGAAACGTGTCGAAGCCGACGATCGCGTTGGCGGCGTTCACTCGAGCGACCGTGTGGTTGCCATGCAGGTCGTACGTCGTGATCAGTGGCCGATCCGGCCCGATGGCTTGCCGCACTGCCATCACCAGATCGCCGTCGCCGTCGTCAATCCCGTCAATGACCATCGCCCCGTGCAAATCGAGCAACACGCCGTCAACTGGCCCGCCTGCCTGCTCGGCGTCAGTCAGGCGCTGGAGCAGTTCGGCTTTGAGCGTCTCGTACTCGTCCTGATCAATCAGACCACTCGGATAGGCAAACCCCCACAGCAGCGGCACGGGTTCGTAGCCGTACTGTTCAGCTCCGTCGAGAAACCCTCCGGTGCAGGTGTTCGAGCCACGAAACCGCTCGATGAGTTCCTGCCCGCGAAAGAGTCCGAACCCGGACTCGAAGTCCGCAATCGTCGTCCGTCCCGGAGCAAAGCTACTCGTCTCGTGAGAAATCCCCCCGATCGCAATTCGCATACTGTTGCTCCTGTTGGTTTATCCCGTTGCCTGCGGCTGGTCAGTCACGACAACCATTGTTCCACAATCTCGTCGACATCCTCGCCTTCCAGCGTTTCGTGAGCCAGCAAACTGTCGACAATCGCCGCCAAAGCCGCCCAGTGGCGATCATCGCTGAGCAGCCGATGCAGCGTACGGGTGCAGTCTTCGAGCCACTTCAGCCGCCTGCGTTCATCGACGATGACTGACGCGGCAGCTTCCCACGCAACCTGCCAGTCCGACGCCCATTCGGGAACCAGACCAGGATGAAATGGTTCGCCGCTGTGGATCATCTCGGCGACAGGACCAGCCAGAGCGACAAGCACGGACTTCTCGACCCACGCCTGATCGAGCGGAGCATCAACGGGCCATTCCAGCTGGGTGTCACCGTACCTTCGCGGCCCATCATCCCAGTCGGGATCAATCGTCACTGAAACCACACCAGCCCCAGAGAGCACTCCCACCAGAGCATGGCCAGCTTCGTGATAGGCAGCGGTTTCGGTCATCAGTTTTCGCAAGCGACAGGAGAGCAAGTGAAGTACTTCGCTCCGAATCCTATCTCAACTCGCCTGGAACTTTCTGCCGTGGCCCGGAGCACCACGCAAACGACATGCTGCCTCTCGCCTCAGTCAGGCGAAAGGCAGCAGAGTGTCTTAAGGCGGTGCGGCGCTCTCCTGATCGCACCTCGTCCGTCGTAACGGTGTTCCCGCGACCTGATCGACCTTCTACTTTGCTACCGCGACAGATTTCGGAGCAGGCTCCTGCCAGTCGGTCGTCAGCCACAGGATTGCTCGACCATCCTGGCTGCCGGTCAGAATGTACCGACCGTCGGGTGAGAACGTGACCGAGGTGACCTCGCGGGTATGCCCATCTAAGGTCAGGACTTCCTCGCCGCTTTCCGTGTCCCAGACTTTGACCGTGCCGTCCTGGCTGGCCGTGACCGCTCGACGCTGGCCTGGGGCAAATGTGACGGACGTGACCCGGGCCGTGTGGCCGCTCAGCGTGGCAAGCAACTCACCAGTAACCGCGTCCCAGATCCGGGCTGTGTTGTCTTCGCTGCCTGTGATGATACGTGCTCCGTCCTTGGAGAACGTGGCGGCGAGGATGGCCCATTCGTGGCCCTCGAGCGGTTTGCCAACAGGCTCGCCCGTCTGAGAGTTCCACAGCCGAGCTGTTCGATCGCTCGACGACGTCACAATCAGCGAACCGTCAGGCGAGTACGCCGCGTGCCGGACCCGGTCGGTGTGCCCCTTCAGTGTCAGCAGGACCTTGCCGGTTTTTGAATCCCAGACTTTCGCGGTGCCGTCGTCGCTGGAAGTCAGAATGCGGCTCCCTTCCGGGTCGGGAGAGAAGACGGCTGAGTTAACGAAGGCCGTGTGGCCGTCATCACCCGCCAGCTTCAGCAGGTCGGCTCCGGATTCCGCATCCCAGACGCGAGCGGATGAGTCCCAGCTTCCCGTGACGATGCGCTTGCCGTCCGGAGAGAAGTTGGCCGAGGCAACGATGCCGTGCGGGCTGAATGTCGTCAGAGTTTCGCTGGTATCGACGGAAACGATGCGGGCATCAGAACCGCCCAGCGTCACGAGGCTCAGACCTGTTCGCGAAGGAGCAAAGATCGCGGCCCATAGTTGTGAGTTGACGCTGACAGTCTTCTCGGGCTGCATCGCACCAGCTGCTCCTGCGAGCTGCCAGACAGCGATCTTCCTGCCGTCGGCGTCGGCGGCGAGAGCCCACTGGCCGCTCTCGTCAATCGCGACGTGCGTCGGCGAACCGGCGTTTTCGAGCGTCCCGAGAACTTCCGCACGATCGATATCCCATAAACGAACGCCGCCGTCAGCGGTTGCGGTCAGAACCTGGTTCGCGCCGGGACGGAGGGTCATTGAGACGACAGCGTCCGGGTGCTTCAGAATTCTGGATGTGTCTTCCTTGCCGGTTTTCAGATTCCACTGCGCGACGGTCTTGTCGGCGCAGGCCGTCAACGCCCGATCGGATTCCGGGACGAACGCGACTGCAGAGATACGATTGCGACCGTGTCCCTTGAGTTCGCGAATGATCTTCTGCGTCGGCAGGTCCCAGAGAATCACGCGACCGCGTCCGTCGCCGGTCAGAACCAGGCGGCTGTCGCCGGAAATGGCGACGGCGGAAACCTCGCTCTGATGTCCCGTGCCTTCTTTGAGATCGCCGGTCAGCTCGAACTTCAGCTGGCCTGTTTTCGCGTCCCAGATCTTTGCCGAATCGGAGTCACTTCCGGTGATGATCCAGCGACCGTCTTTCGAGATCGCCAGGGCGGCGGATCGTCCTGTGTGTTCGAGCACGAATAACTGAGTGCTGGAGTCAACGTCCCAGACGCGAACCGTGTTGTCGACTGCTCCCGTGGCAAGCCGCCGTCCGCCGGGGAAGTAGGCTGCTGACGATGCCAGGAACTCGTGACCTTCGCTGAAGACTCGCAACGTCTGTCCGGACTTCACGTCCCAGGTACGAGCGGTGCGGTCGCGGCTGGCGGTCACAATCTGTTCGCCGTTGGGCGAGAATCCAGCGGAGAGAATCGCGTCAACGTGGCCTTCGAGTACCTGGCCCTGCAGGACGCGGACCTCTTCATATTCGCCAATGTCCCACTTGCGGATTCGGTTGTCGTGGCTGGCCGAGAGAATCTGAGCGTTCTCACGGGCGTAAGCGACCGCCCGAACGGCGCCGTCGTGGCCGCGGAACGACTTGACCAGCTGCCCGCCTTCGGTGCTCCACAGCCGGACGGTGTTGTCATCGCTGCCGCTGATCAGGAACAGGCCGTCATTCGAGTATCGCACGCTGCGGACCGGACCAGAGTGTCCATCCAAAGCCGTGAAACGCTGTTCGGGAGTGACCTGGCCGTTTTCCGACTGCAGACGTCGATAGTCGTACGGTCGGACATCGGACGGCTTCCAGATGAGGACGCGTTTGTCATAGCCACCCGTCGCGACGAAGTGACCATCGGGAGAGTAGGACACAGAGAAGACCGGGCCTTCGTGTCCGGTGAATGGCGGGCCCGGCTCGCCGGTTTCAGCATCCCAGACGTACGCTCGACCGTCCTGTCCGGCAGTCACGATGTGATCTTCTTTCGGCGAGAACTCCGCATCCCAGACCCACGATGTGTGGCCGAGGAAGCGGCGAAGCTGGGCTCCGGATTCGACATTCCACAACCGGGCACTCATGTCGTACGAACTGCTGAGCAGCCTGGAACCGTCGGCTGAAAACCGAACGCTGAGCACAGCATCGTTATGCGAGGTCGCGGCGGTCCGGCCATCGCCAAAGCGGCGATCAACGCGCTTTCCGGTTTCCGCATCCCACAGCTGCACGAAGCCGTTTTCGGTGTCGTTGCTTCCGGTGGCGATCCAGCGACCGTCTCGCGACCAGTCGACCGCGTGAACGTAGAGGCCCTCGTGTGGCAGTCGCAGCAGAGCCTGTCCGCTGTCAGCATCCCAGATCACAGCCTCGCCGCTCCAGCCGCCCGTGACGAACCGTTTGTGGTCCGGAGAAACTGCGATGGCATCAACAGGAGCGCCGTTGTCGAACGAGCCGATGCTGCGCGTGCAGAGGTGCATCAGCCGACCCCATTCCCAGTCACGCAACCGCTGCGGACAGTCATTCAGGATCGCCAGCGCTGTATCAAAAGCGTTCTCACGAATCCGCGCGTCTGCCAGTCCGATCCGTGCGATGTAGGCCTGCTCTTCCTCAGCGTCTTTCGCCGCAACGGCGATCTTCCGCTGATTCTCAGCTTCCTCGAAGTTCTTCTGAGCGATCTGCTTCTGTTTTTCTTCCGCGATGCGAGCCGCGTCAGCCGCTTTGCGCTGCTTTTCAGCCTCTTCAAAGTTCTTCTGAGCGACCATCCGCTGCACAGCTTCCTTCTTCTGAGCATCTTCGGCCTTCATCTGAGCAACGAGGGCTTCTTTACGTTTCTCCTCGGCGATCTTGCGCTGCTTCTCTGCCTCCTCGAAGTTCTTCTGAGCAAGGAGCTTCTGCTCGGCTTCCTTCTTCTGTGCTTCTTCGGCCTTGTTCTGCGCGACCACCGCTTCCATGCGTTTTTCATCAGCGATTTTTCGTTGCTTCTCAGCTTCCACGAAGTTCTTCTGAGCGATCGCTTTCTGCT
>JAPOLP010000723.1 GCA_029977045.1 Planctomycetota bacterium | reverse complement strand
GAGTTCGGGCGGCGATCTTCAACGTAGCCTTTGTAGCCGTTGTTAACGAACGAGTGCGGCACGAGGATGGAAGCACCGCGGTTGGCAACGCCGTAGTTGAACTTGTCGATCGACTGCGTTTCGTGCAGACCGGTCAGACGCATGTGGTTGTCCGGGCCGTAAGCGGCGATGTGCTCTTCGCGGTACTTCGCGAACGCTTCCATCAGAGCTTCGAAGTACTCCTTGCCGCCGACATCACGCATACGGTCCGTGGAGAAATTGGTGTGCATACCCGAGCCGTTCCAGTCGCCCTTGATTGGTTTGCAGTGCCATTCGACATCGATGCCGTACTTTTCGCAGACTCGCAGCAGCAGGTAGCGGGCAACCCACATGTCGTCGCCGATTTTGCGGCCACCTTTGGCGAAGATCTGGAATTCCCACTGACCCTTGGCGACTTCGGCGTTGATACCTTCGATGTTGATGCCGGCGTCGAGGACGACGTCGATGTGCTCGTCAACGATCTGACGGGCAATGTCGCCGACGTTCCGGAAGCCAACGCCGGTGTAGTACGGACCCTGCGGACTCGGATAACCCTCTTCCGGGAAGCCCAGCGGACGGCCATCCGACATCAGGAAGTATTCCTGTTCGAGGCCGACCCACAGGCCGCCGTCTTCTTCTGGAACGGTCGCCCGGAAGTTCGATGGATGTGGCTCACCCGTATTTGGCTGAAGTACTTCGCACATGACGAGGAACGCGTCGCGGCGGGTGGTGTCCGGATACAGAGCAACTGGTTTCAGGACACAGTCAGAGTTGTGACCTTCGGCCTGCTGCGTCGAGCTGCCGTCGAAACCCCATTCCGGGCAGTCAGCAACGGACGAGGGAGCGTCAGCAACGATCTTCGTCTTGCTGCGCAGGTTCGGTTCGGGGAGGTAGCCGTCCAGCCAGATGTATTCGAGTTTGGTCGCCATTGAGTTTTACTCCTGAGAAGAAACACGCACTTGTTTGTTTGAAAACGACTCTGTATTTCGATCCACTGTTGTCAGGTCCGGCAGGGCCGGAAACCCGCAACGCGGGCTGCGACGGGGAGCCGCGAGATCAGTTTCGATTTCTTTGAAAACTGACCCCGGAAGGTGAGCGCTCCCGTTGGTTTGGCTCGTCCGTGAGCGAAGACCGCTGCCGAAGTTGGCGGCAGTCATGCCTTACTCGCAGGCAATGCGCCTCGTGCGTGAGGCGCCTTGCATCTCGGCTTTTCAGACCGGCAAACGACCGTCAGTTCTGCCGAAATCGTGCTGTACCTGTTAAAAATCAACGCTTTTCTCAGGCTTGCCAGCGGTCGCGGGCTCTCAACAAGCCCCAGATTCTGGTACCTGGCGAGGCAGACTCCGCGACGACCAGGTCAGAAAGCAACCGACGTGCCAGAGGCGGAAACTGATGCTTTTCAGCGTCGCCTCCTCGAGTACGAACAAGCTGGCAGCAGCCGAGCGGGAGCATACCGACCGAGGCTGACCGAATCCACGAAGGCAAAACTCATCGCAGCCTGCTGATTCATTGATCTGGAAGCGTCGATTTCAGAAGTGCTCAGGGATTGAGCACGATCTTGCCGCTGAGAGTTCCGCTGCCGCCCAGCGTGTTGTCTTCCTGCAGCTGATGCGCGGCTGCCGCTTCGCTGAGCGGGAACGTCCGGCCGATCTGGGGATGCCACCCACCCTGCTCGAACAAGGAATTCACTCCGTCGGCGGCAGAACGCTGCTCGTCCGGCGAAGCGTTGAACATCGCAAAGCCGAACAGCCGCAGATCCTTCACGTAGAACGGCCCGACTGGAAACTCCGGACGAGCGGCCCGGCCAGCCATGAAGATGATACGACCGCGTTTGGCCATCAGATCGACTGTGCGATCGGGAGTCGGCTCGCGTTGCGTTTCAAACCAGACATTCAGCCCACCGTTGGACTCAGCAAACGCCCGGATCTGATCGTCGAGATCGGCGTCGCGGTAATTGAGCACGCAGTCGGCTCCCCAGCTTTCAGCCAGAGCCTTCTTCTCGTCATTGCCAACGGTGGCAATCACTTTCGCGCCGACAGACTTCGCGAGCTGAATGACCGACGCCCCGACACCGCCAGTACCGCCGTTGACGAAGACAGTCTCGCCGCTCTGCAGCCCGGCATTCAGAAACAGTCCAAGGTGGGCCGTAATGCCGACGAGTGCTCCAGCAGCGGCAACGTTGTCCGACATGCCGACCGGAGTCGGATACAGCCAGTCCTCATGAACAGCGGCCAGTTCCGCGAAGGTGCCCTTGCGACCGAAGAGACTCTGATTGCTGCCCCAGACTCGATCGCCGACTTTGAACCGAGTGCAATCCGGGCCGACGGCCTCGACTGTTCCGGCAAGGTCACAGCCAATGATGTAGGGAAATTCGGTCGCGATCGCGACAGCTCCACCGCGGATGTAGGTGTCGATCGGGTTGACCGCGACGGCACCGACACGGACGAGCACTTCCCCCGACTGCGGTTCCGGATCGGGCAGATCGCCGTACTGAATGACACCGGCGGCTCCCGTTTCGTTGATAAATGCTGCCTTCATGCTGCGTTGCTCCGCTGAAATAAGCCCGAGGTCGACGGTGCGAAAGTGGACTGGCTGAGGGTTCCGTGCCGGAAAAGTATCGTGTTTCACGGGCAGATTCCGCTAAGAAGGCGCTTTGTCGGGGGCGGCAATGTCTCATCGGACAGTCGCGTCCCGTTCAGCACGAGGATGGAGCACTCTCATGTCGACACCCAACGACCAGCAGCCGCGCAATCCCGAAGACGATGACCGGACAATCTCCGACGAGACATCGCTGCCCGCTCCGGACGGCGAACAGACGATTGCGGACGGCGCTGCTGATCAGGACACGGCTCGAGGCGGAAGCCCTTCGCAATCCGACAACGACCAGACTCTGCTGGATGCATCGCCCGAGCCCGACCAGTCGTCAGTCGCAGAAGAAAATGACGAGCAGACGATCGTTGCAGGCGCCGGCACTAGTGAAAAAATAATTGCCGACGTGAACGTCGCAAGCGGCAACGAAGACAGTGACGGCCAGACAATCGGCGATCAGACACAGGCGTTACCAGGATCGTCTTCAGCAGCAGACGATCAGACGATTGCAGACGAGGCTCAGTCTGAGTCCGTCGATGCAACGATAGTCGACGAAGCAGGCACCCCGGCCTCTGACGCGACGATCGCCGATTCCCCTGTCGACGGGAACAACGACGCGACGCAATTCGACGCTGGCCTGGCTGCGGGTGCCGATCAGACACTGGCCGACGGCGTCGATCCCGGCGACCCGGACGCGACTCTCGCAGACAACAGCGGCGTTCCGGACAAGTCTGACCAAACGGTTGCAGAAGGCGACTTCACCAGTGATGCAACATCGGTTGAAGGACCGTCAGCGAATGATGACATCGACGCCACGATCGTCTCGAAAGACGGCAGCGATTCAGCAGCAGCCTCACAACAGCGATCGTCGCAACCGCCGCTGCGAAGAAAGCAGCCCGGTGCTCACGAAACGGCAGACCGCTGGGAAAGTCAGCAGAGGTATCAGCTCGTCAGCAACTTCGCGCGCGGCGGTCTCGGCCAGATCTGGATGGCCCGCGACGCTCGCCTGCGACGCGAGGTCGCCTACAAGGAACTGTTGCCCAGCGCGCTCAAAAACAAGAACGCTCTGGAGCGGTTTCTCGAAGAAGCTCAGATCACCGGACAGCTCGAACACCCGAGCATCGTGCCGATCTACGACATCGGGTATCAGCAGAACGGAACACCGTTCTACGCGATG
>JAPOLP010000466.1 GCA_029977045.1 Planctomycetota bacterium | reverse complement strand
GCTTCGCCGAAGAAGTCGAGTTTACGGCAACGGGTCTTCCGGAAGGTGTCTCCTGTGAGACCGTCAAATCGGAAGCGAAGGGCGACACATCAAAGGCCGTGACACTCAAACTGACAACCAGCGAAACTGTCATCGCGTCTACTCGAGCGATCCGCATCGTCGGCCGCTGGGGTGAAGCAGGCGAGGTTTCCGCGACCGCTGACCTGGCCGGCTTCAGTATCAAACTTGCAACGCCGTGGCTGACCGTCCTGCCGCTACCAGCCGAGGGCGAGAAGAAGGCCGACGAGAAGAAAGCCGGCGAGTAGAGGTACCAGGGGGCAGCGTTCGCGGCGGGTGGATGTTCGGTGCGCCTTCGGTTTCTTTGGATGAAACAGGTCAGACGCTTCGTTCACACAGGCATTCCATTTGTCAGAAGTACGCACGCAGTGGTTGACGCCACGGAAAACCTGACTCCGGGCTGACGTGTGAATTCAACAATGGCGTCCTTGCAGTCGCGCAACGAAAAACCGCGGCTCGGAAGACCGGGCCGCGGTTTACTGGATTCAAAGCTCTCACTAATGCGACGGCAGAGTCGCTTGAAGATAGGTGGGACGAGGTAGTGCAGAGCACCCACCTTTGGTCGCCCGAACCTGTCGGAAGGGTTTGGAACCTCCGTCGGATTAATTGGAGAGGTCTGAATCCTGTCGACTGTTGAAGTCGTCAGTCACGCTGGGAGATGGCGACTCCCGGTTACGCGACGCTGAGTCTTATCGGCAATCGTTAAGACGCGGCACGGAAGATTCCGGCGGGTCGATCGAGAATTTCCCGTTCAAACCTGCCTGCAGCATCGTTCCTGCCGCGTCACGGTCGGAGTCTTAGCGGCAGATGCCGGATCTCCACAACGTCGATTGCGGTGAGCGTCACTCGGTTGATGCAGGCCCGATGCAGAAAACGAGCGACGGGGTTGCCGCGAGTGTCACGGTGCCAGTACACCGCTTTTTCTGAACGAGTTTCTGTGTTGGTTTCTCGATTTCTTCGGAACAGATTGGAAACAGAAGGGGAGAAGGGAACGAAGAAACGCGGCCCAGTCTGAAACGACACTCGGCGGTTCTTTTCCTCGTTTCCTTTGTTGGCTTCTGTTTGATTCAAGTCTGTGCGGGTTCCTTGCCAGTGGGCGTGTCCGAAGCGGAAGCCTGCTGGAATCTGAAACGACTTCCGTCTCAATGAGGCTCCCCAATGAGCGTATTCTGTTCTGCCGTCCGTCGGTCTGCTTCGTCCCGCCTCGTTTTGAGTTCGCTGCTGTTTCTGGCAGTCCTCGCGGGGCCGACGATGCTGCTGAGCGCAGCCGATGATGAGAAGAAGGCTGAAGATGCTGCCGCGAAAAAGACGGCATGGGCGGAGATCGTGATCAAGGGCTCGTACCCGGAAGGCGCTTCGATGCCGGGCATCTTCGGAGCTGCGGTCGAAAATCTCTCGAAGATCGTCGAACGTCTTGATCGAGCGGCAGCGGACGACGAGATCGCCGGCCTGTTTCTGGAGATCGACAGTCCGACACTCGGCTGGGGCAAGCTGCACGAAATCCGGGAGGCGATCGCCCGTGTCCGAGCGTCCGGCAAGACTGTCGTCGCTGTGCTCACCGACGCGGACACTCAGAGTTATCTGCTGGCCAGTGCCTGTGACCGAGTGGCGATGCCGGAATCCGGAACACTGATGATGCTGGGCGTCCGGGCTGAGGTGACGTTCTATCGCAACCTGTTCAACCTGATCGGCGTCGAGGCCGACATGATGCAGGTCGGTGAGTACAAGGGGGCCGCCGAGCCGTACGTTCGCGAGAAAATGAGCCCGCAGTTCCGCGAGGAAATGGAAGCGGTGCTCGACGACTACTTCGAGCTGATTGTTTCGACGATCGCCAAGGATCGCGGGCTGACCGCCGAGCAGGTCAAAGCCGCGATCGACAGCGGGCCTCATGCAGCGCGAGCGGCGAAGGAACTCGGGCTGATCGACCAGGTGGGCTACCGCGACGAAGCCAACCAGTTCGTCAAGGACACCTTCGGAGCGAAGACGCTGAAACGCGACTACGGCAAGCAGAAGCTCGACACCGACTTCAGCGGCCTGGCGGGCATGATGAAGATGATGAACATGATGATGGGTGTCGAGCAGCCGACACGCAGTTCCGGCAACGCAAAGATTGCGATCATCCACGCGACGGGCGTCATCATGACCGGACGCAGCGCCAGCGACCTGTTCGGCGGCGAAGTCGTCGGGTCGGACACTATCATCAAAGCCGTTCGCAAGGCGAAGGACGACGAGAACGTCAAAGCGATCGTGCTGAGAATCGACAGCCCCGGCGGAAGTGCTCTGGCCAGCGACCTGATGTGGCGCGAACTCAAGCAGTGCGGCAAGCCCGTCGTCGCCAGCATGGGCAACACGGCGGCCAGCGGCGGCTACTACATCGCGATGGGCGCTCAGAAAGTCTTCGCCGAACCGGGCACGCTGACAGGTTCGATCGGCGTTGTCGGGGGGAAAATTGCCCTCGGCGGCCTGTACGACAAGATTGGCCTGACGACCGACGTGATCTCTCGCGGCCGGAACAGCGGAGTACTCAGCTCACTGACGAAGTTCTCGGACTCGGAACGCGTCGCCATGCAGAAGCTGATGCAGGAAATCTACGACCAGTTCACGGCAAAGGTCGCCGAGACTCGCGGCATGTCGCGCGACGAAGTCGAGAAGCTCGCCCGCGGTCGGGTCTACACGGGCAAGACCGCGAAGGAATTGAAGCTGGTCGACGAAATCGGCACGCTCGACGATGCGGTCGCTCACGCTCAGAAGCTCGCCGGCCTGGCTGACGACGACGAAGTCGAGCGAATCGTCCTGCCGCGGGCGACGAGCCCCTTCGAGTCTCTGTTCGGGCCGATCGACGTCGATGCTCGCACGCCAGCTGCCGACCAGGTGATCGCCGCCGGCCTGAAACGCATCTCGCCGGAAGTCGCCGCCGAGTTCCAGGTCGGCAGCCTGCTGCAGCTTCTGAGTCGGGAGCGGCGGCTGACTGTTATGCCCTATCGGGTACATATTCGATAGGACCAGTCCAGTTGGGCTCGCATCGCTTTGTGATACCAGGTAAGACTCCCCATCTGATGCCACCTGCGGCTGCGAAACTGCCGCGTTGATTGACCAAACACGGAAGACGACGGCCCAATGACCGAGCAGCTCCCTCTGGAAATCGATTGCAAGGCAACAAAAGCAAAGCAGGCCGCTGGCGAGTCATTCGTCTTTCTGGATTGCCGCGAGCAGGACGAGTTTGACGCTGTGCGAATTGACGGGACGGTGCTGATTCCGATGACGCAGTTGCAGGATCGCGTCTCGGAACTTGACGGCAAGCAGGACGACTTGATCATCGTCCACTGCCATCACGGCGGACGCAGCCTGCGAGTCGCTCAGTGGCTCCGCCAGCAGGGCTTTCCGAAAGCCGTCAGCATGGCTGGCGGCATTGATGCCTGGGCGATCGAGATCGAACCCGGCATGGCGCGGTATTGAGCATCCTTTCGGGATGCACGTTGTCGTAGCGAAACTCGCAAAGAGTTTCGGGTCGGGCGTGAGCCGAAGTCTTCGCGACTTTCGCTACTACTTCTCGCCCGTCCCGATGCAGAACAGATGCTCGGCAGAGCGGATAAAGAACTGGCCGTTCGAGACCGCCATCGACGCCAGGCAGGTTTCTCCGAGTTGGTTGACGGCGATCTCGTCGTACTTCGGGCCGGGATTCAGTACCAGAGTAACGCCGTCTTCGGACAGGATGTAAATCCGACCGTCCGCATAAACCGGAGATGCCGAGTGCACGCCTTCGAGACGCTTCATCCAGACGATCTCGCCGGTCTCGGCTTCCAGGCAGTGCAGGATGTTGTCGCGCGTGATCGAGTACAGGTACGGCTTGACGTAGAGCAGCGACGGTAGAGCGGGCACGCCCTTCTTCTGCTCCCAGGCGATGTGCGTTTTTGTGATGTCGCCCTTGCCGCCGAGCCGGATCGCGCGGATCGTCGGATCCTCGAAACCGGACGATGTGTAAATCAGGCCGCCGCCGAAAGCGGGTGACGGCGTGACGCCTTCGCCCTGGCTGTAGATCGACCAGATTCGCTCGCCCGTCCTTACATCGTGGCCCTGCACTCGGTCGCCGCCGGCACTGACAACCTGCTTGCCATCTTCGACCAGAATCGGAGTGACGTGCCCGACGCGCGAGTCGCCGCGTTTGCCCTTCCAGCGGATTGAGCCGTCCTTCGTGTCAAACGAAACGACCAGAGCGTTCTGCCAGGGTTCTTTCCAGCCGACCTTTTGCTCGTCACGGCTGCTGCCGTCGAACGGCATGATGAGCTGGCCGTTGACCAGCACTGGCGACGCTCCCAGACCGTGCAGGCTGAAGAACTTGATCTCGCTGTTCGTCCAGACCAGCTTGCCCTCGAAGTCAACGGCGACCGCGGTGCCGTCATAAAAGACCGAGTAGACCTTCTCGCCATCAGTGACGGGCGTCGGTGTTGCGTACGAGTTCTGCTTCCGCATCGGTCCCTGCTGCTGCCGATGGACTTCGCGATCCCAGAGAACCTTACCGTTCCCTTTGTCGACGCAGATGACGCGGCACGAAATGCCCTCTTCGGTTGCCGACGTCATGAAGATTCGGTCGCCAAATATGATCGGCGATGACCAGCCCTTGCCGGGGATGCTCGCCTTCCAGACGACATTCTTCTCGCCGGACCACGAGATCGGCAGATTGATCTCGCTGGAGACGCCCTGGCCGTTGGGACCACGAAACCGTGTCCAGTCTTCGGCACGAAGCGAACCGCTGACGGAAAGGCCAATCGTCAGGCACAGAACAAGTCGCATTGTCGTCATGGAGAAGCCTCGGAACTGCTGAGCGGGTGCTGGCTGTTTTCGATGTCGCCGGTCAGAATCGAGTCTGGCAGTCCATTGAAACAGGTAGCGGAACGGCGCAAGCCGTCCGGCCTTTGCGGGAGTGCGGAATCGCAGCCGGACGGCTTGCGCCGTTCCACTGCGACCACTCAGTCGTTTTCAATGTCCTGCCCGAAACCGGCGTCCGGCAAGTGCCAGAGTGTCTCGACTGACGCCCGGATTCACAATCGGCAGCGAGCTGGAGAAGCAGTGTGGCGAATCTGACGCGACTGGTAGTCCTCGGTTTGATTCTTGTGACAGGCGGGCGAACGGCCGTCGGCGACGACATCGGGCCATTCCTGAAGCAGCATTGTGTGAAATGTCACGGAGCGACGAAGCCGAAAGGCGACCTGCGGCTCGACGAGATCGCTCCGCCGAGTGCTCAGTCGAGTGACGTCTGGTCGACGATCGCGGACATGATCGAATCCGGC
>JAPOLP010001007.1 GCA_029977045.1 Planctomycetota bacterium | reverse complement strand
GCGCCTGCCACTGTGGCTGCCGCTAGCAATAATGCCGCCGCTGTCTGGAACTCCTGCGACAGAGCGACGAGGTCGACGCGACCGTTGTGATCTATGTGCCGCGTCTGCCGCAGACATCGGCAGCGATTGCGGAGCGTGTCGTGGATGTCGTCCGGCAGACTCCGTCCGCTCATACGCTGCTCACCGTCTTCATGCAGCAGGAGCCCGTACCGACTGTCCTCAGTAATGCCTCACCGCCGATTCCCACGTGGCGGTATCCCGAGGCTGCTGCGGCGGCACTGGCAGCGGCCGTTGAAGTCGCGGAACGCCGCACGCGACGGGCGGCGGAGTTGCCACCTCAGGAAGTGAGTCTGGGCGCGGCCGCGCTGCGGCAGATTGTCGATCAGGCGCTGGCGGCGCGGTTGCCGAACGAGACCGGGTGGCTTGATCAAGGTGCCGTCGCAGCGTTGCTGGAAGCGGCCGGGGTTCCCTGTGTCGAGCAGGCGGTCGCGGGATCGTTGGCCGAGGCGCAGGACTTCGCTGCGCGCATCGGCTTTCCGGTTGTCGTCAAAGCGATCGCCCCGGGGCTTGTGCATCGGTCTGAAGCTGGAGCGGTCATCGTCGACGTGCGCGATGCTGAGGCATTGCAGGCAGCCGGAACTCGTTTGCTGGAAACGGTGCCCGGTTGCGAAACGCTGTTGATCCAGAAGTTCGTGGCGGGCGCCCGCGAGTGCCTGGTCGGCGTCAGCCGCGAGCCGTCGTTCGGGCATCTGATCGCCTTCGGCCTCGGAGGCATCGCTGTCGAAACGCTGGGCCAGGTGCAGTTCCGCCTGCATCAGCTGGAAGGCCAGGATGCCGAGGAACTCGTCCGCGAACACCCCGCCGCCCGATTGCTCGGCGCATATCGCGGTCGCCCCGCGGGAGACAACGACGCCCTGATCACGCTGCTGCAACGTGTGTCCGCGCTGCTGACGATCTGCCCGGAAATCGTCGAGGCTGATTTCAACCCGGTCAAAGTGCTCGACACCGGCCACGGCGTCTGCGTCGTCGACGCCCGTGTTCGAGTGGAATCATCGCCGCCATCAATCACGCCAGTACGCCGTCGATGATGCGGGCGGGTTTCACACCGGTGAGGCGTTCTTTCAGGCCGGTTCGTTCGATAAACAGCTCTTCGTGGTGCAGGCCCATCAGGTGGAGAATGGTGGCGTGCCAGTCCTCGACGTTGACTCGATTCTCGACCGCCGAGAAGCCGAGTTCGTCGGTTGCTCCAAAGACCGTGCCGCCTTTTGTTCCCCCGCCGGCGAACCAGGTGCAGATGGCGTTGCGGTTGTGGTCGCGGCCAGCCTTCTTCGGGTCTTTGTCGGCAGGTAACTGAGAAATCGGGAGTCGACCCATCTCGCCGCCCCAGACGATCAGCGTTTCGTCGAGCAGGCCTCGTTGGGCCAGGTCATCAAGCAGCGCAGCGATCGGCTGGTCAGTCCGCCTGCAGGCATCGGGAAGCGACGTACCGATGTTGCTGTGGTTGTCCCAGATCTGGCTGTTGATAAAGAGCTGCACGAAACGGACGCCGCGTTCGACCAGACGCCGGGCAATCAGGCAACGGCGACCGTACGACTCCGTGACCTGCTGGTCGATGCCGTAGCGTTTCTGCGTCTCTGCCGTTTCCTGCGAGAGATCGAGTGCGTCGGTGGCGGCGAGCTGCATTCTCGCAGCGAGTTCGTAGCTCGATATTCGGGCGTCAAGCTGCGGTCGACCGGGGCGATCGCGTCGGTGGATGCGGTCAAGCCGCGCGATCAGTTCCCGTTCGACACTGCGGACCGAATCGGGTTCCTCGAACGCCGGTTCGAGGTTCAGCACCGGAGACCCGGTCGCTCGGAACCGAGTGCCCTGATGGACTGGTGGCAGGTAGCCGGCCTGCCAGTTGTCGACGCCGTTGACCGGCAGGCCGAGCGGATCGTCGAGCACGACGTACGCTGGCAGGTTGCGATTCTCAGTACCGAGCCCGTAGCTGACCCAGGCTCCGATTGATGGCCGCCCAGTGAATTCGCTGCCCGACTGGATTTTGTAGAGCGCCGGTTCGTGCGTGAGATTCGTCGTCTGCAGCGACCGAATGATGGCGAGCTTGTCGACCTGCGTGGCCAGATGCGGCATCAGCTCGGAGACCCAGATTCCCGATTCGCCGTGCTGAGAAAACTCGAACGGACTGCGCATCAACGAACCCGCCGCGTCGGGAAACTCGACCTCGCCGGCAATCCGCTCGAAGTAGTTCTCGCCGTGATGCTTTGTCAGTTCCGGCTTTGGATCCAGCAGGTCCATCTGGCTCGGTCCACCATTCATAAACAGGTGGATTACAGCCTTTGCCCGCGGCTGCGAGTGTGGCAATCGAGGCAGCGTGTCACCCGATGCAAACACATCCTCGTTGAGCAGACTCGCCAGCGCAGCGGTGCCGATGCCGGAAGCAACCTGTTGGAAGAGGCTGCGGCGGGAGAGCGGTCGCTGTTTCTGAGAGATGTGAGACATGAGATTCCGGTTCGAGGATTGCCATAACGGGAACAGAGTCGCGCGGGCTGATGTGCTGTCGCGTTCTCGTTTGACCCGAAGCCGCAGGCGACGTTGTTTGCACCAATCCGAAATACCGTCGCCTGCGGCTTCGGGTCAAACATGCCTACTGGAGAACATTGAAGGTAAAGGCTCAATCCACATACAGGAACGCGG
>JAPOLP010000901.1 GCA_029977045.1 Planctomycetota bacterium | reverse complement strand
GGGCAGCCATTCCTCGGAGCCGGTTCGCAACTGCATTTCGTTGGTCTGCATTCGCCCGGTTTCGCATGTCGACACCGCCGGGCGATCCTGAGCGTTGACCACGCCGCCGAGGCGATCGCGATACTGAATCATCCGGTTCGAGTCGCGATGTTCGAGTGCGTACTGCCAGGGAATTCCCGTCAGCGACTCAAGTCCGTGGCTCCAGATGAGCACCTGCTGGTTGATGTTCGCGACGTAGAACCCGTCGTACAGACTTTCGAGCAGATACAGGTACGAGAAGACGTGACACAGCGATCCGGCTTCCAGCACTTCCTGCGGCTGCAGTTCGTAGTCCTTCGATGGGTCCGGCGCGGCTGGATCAGGGACTCCGTTGGTCTCGAACCAGCGTTTCAAAGCGGAGATCACGTTACCGTCGTACCGAGTGCCGGCACCTCGCTGCAGCAACTCCATTGCCTGGCCGTGCGTGTGGTCATCGCGAAATGCCTGCGGCGTGACGAGTGAGTCGTACGCATCGCAGACCGCGAGAATCCTCGCTCCCTGGTGCATCTGAGTGCCGATGACGTTGAAGTCGTGCGACGCTCCGTTGAAGTGATACGGCGACTGCAGCACGATCTTGATCAGGTCGCGGTCGGCCTGGCAGGCCTGCAGAACGTCGCCCGCGATGCTGTATAGCAGGCTCATCAGCTCGGTCTCGTCCGTCGACAGGGGACCGGGCTTGTACAGAATCAGGTCGGGGATGCCGATCTTGCCGATGTCGTGCAGCAGGCTGGCCGCCTCCAGCACATGCAGCCTGTCCGCGTCCCAGCCGAGTTGCTGCGCGACGCCGACGGCCAGTCCGGCCACGCGGCGCGAGTGCTGGACGATTGACGGTTCGCGGTACTGCAGTGCGAGCATCAGGCTGCGCATCGCCGGACGCTGAATGACCGAGTCCCAGCCTTCGCCCGAATCACTGCGTCGCGCGAGTGCCAGCAGGTCGATCAGCAGACGCGACGAATTCATCGGGTGCGTGCTCTGTGCCCGTCGGACAGGCCGCGCCTGTTCGGGAATCGTCTGAGTTGCCTGAGCCTCGGACATCAAGTCATTCCTGGAAAGTGACGCTACGGCAATCCGGACGTTGCGCGCATCACGAGTTCGCAACGAGAGCAAACCTAGGTCGCGGAATGGGCGAGTCAAACGTGCGTGTGTTGCACATTCGCCAGTCGGGCCGAGTGAGAACCGGAAGAACCGCTGCAACCGGAACGGGGAATCTCCGGGGGGTCACTTCTCACCGACAAGGAGCATCGAACAGACTGTCACACCACTGATTTCCGGAGAACAGAAAATGACAACTCAGGATTCCGCCGCCGAGTTTCAACGTCGCGCAACCGGCCCGACTCAAGAGCACGCCTACACACGCGGCCCGCGCGTCACGAAGATCGAAACGCTCATTCCGACCGAGCTGATGCCCGGCCTGATGATGCTCCGCATTCACACGGATGCGGGCACCGTCGGCGGTGACCCGGTCATCGGGCACGGCGAGACCTATTACGTCCCGCAGGCCGCCGCCGCTGTCATTCACGACTGGATGGCGCGGCGGCTGATCGGTGCCGACGCGGTCGCCATCGAAAGTCACTGGCGGTTTCTTTACGAACGGATCACCGCGTTCGGCGGCGTGGGTGCCGAACTGCGAGCACTCTCGGCAATCGATCTCGCGCTGTGGGACATCCTCGGCCAGTTGACGCAGCAGCCCGTCTGGCGACTGCTCGGCGGCCCGGTTCGCGACCGAGTGCCCGTCTACAACAGTTGCGGCGGCCCATTTTACGGAGTCCGAGGATCGAACGCGCAGGTCACGGCCAGCGGTTCCGCGTCAAAGATCTCCGCCGCGGCGGCAGCCGCCGGCTGGCCAGGTCACGGTGATCCCGGCAAGCCAGGCCCGCTCGAAGACAACTGGTCGAGCCTCAACGCGCCGGGCGATCTCGCGGAAGAACTGCTCGAGAGCGGCTTCCGCGCGATGAAGCTCTGGGCTTTTGACGCGATCTACCGCGAGAACGGCGGCCTGCGACTGTCTGCAGCCGACGTTGAACGCGGCGTCGCTCCGTTCCTCGCGATCCGCGAACGAGTCGGCGACCGCATCGACGTGATGCTCGACGGACATGGCTTCTTTGCTCTGCCGGCGGCACTCGATATCGCCCGAGCCATGCGCGAGTTCCAACCGCTGTGGCTCGAAGACGTCCTGCGACCGGACAGCGTTCACGCGATGACCGAGTTCCGGCGCGGCGCCGGAGTGCCGATCGCCGTCAGCGAGATGCTCGTCATGCGCGACCAGTACCGTCAGGTGCTGGAAGCCTCGGCGGCGGACTACGTGATGATCGACCCGACCTGGGTCGGCGGGATCAGCGAAACGCGGCGCATCGCGGAACTCGCCCAGCTCTACAACATCCCGATCCTGATGCACGACTGCACGGGCCCGCTGACACTGTTCTCCGGCCTCAACGTCTCCGCCGCCGTGCCAGGAGTCACCTACCAGGAATGCGTGCGAGCCCACCTGGCAACGCTCTATCCGCAGATGATCGACACCGCCGTCGTCGTCGAAAACGGCAGCATCGCCCTGAGCGACCGCCCCGGCATCGGCACCCGCTGGCTGCCGGAACTCTTCAACGAAGACCACCCCGGCTACCGCGCGACGACGCTGTGAGGCGAAGCTGACGACTCGACGGTGTAGCGGAAGGGCGCAAGCCGTCCGGCCATCGCACGCCGCCAACGGACCGGCCGGAGGGCTTGCGCCCTTCCGCTACCTCCGGTAAGGCTTCGATCACCCGCGACCAACCAGCGGCATCTTTGTCGCCATCACCGTGACGAACTGCACGTTGGCGTCGAGTGGCAAACCTGCCATGTGGACGATCATGTTCGCGACGTTCTGCACGTCCATCGTCGGCTCGACCTTGATCGAGCCGTCAGCCTGAGGCACGCCGTTCGCCATGCGGGCTGTCATCTCAGTCCCCGCGTTGCCAATGTCGATCTGGCCGCAGGCGATGTCGTACGCGCGACCGTCGAGCGATGTCGACTTTGTCAGCCCGGTGATCGCGTGCTTGGTTGCTGTGTACGGAGCGGAGAACGGACGCGGTGCCATCGCGGAGATCGACCCGTTATTGATGATCCGC